>NZ_CALIWN010000013.1:0-1007 GCF_938046485.1 uncultured Aggregatibacter sp.
GTTTTTACTTGCCGGTAGATGTGGTACTCTTATCCGACGGGATAAGGGGGCAGGCAGCAGGTTGTGCCAAAACGCGAGGAAATCTTGAATAAAGAGGAACCTCGTAAGCAAGATTAACCTAAACCTGCTGCCGTAAATCGACACCCGTTCGGGTGTTGTTCTCATAATGACTCGGCACCGCTTGACATTAAGCCGTGCTGTTTTTATGCTTTTGCTATGCCCGCAAAAGAGGATAAAGTAAAAACACATAAAAAAAACATCGCACTTTGATTTCTCAAAGTGCGATGTTTTTTTATGGCATTTTTTACGCGGCGTGTTTCGGTTGTTTAAACACTGTGACTTCAGGCGCTTGGCCAACGAATTTTTCTACTTGTACGATACAAGTATTTGGCGAGTTGCCTTGTGCCAGTTTGGACGTGCCTTCGTCGCGGGTGAGCACGTTCGGGCAGCCGTTTTTGCACAATGGTTTTTCGCTTTCGCCTAAATCCATTGGGTCATACCACGCGCCTTCGTGAAGTGCCACCGTGCCTTTGATGATGTTTTCCGTCACCAAGGCGCCGGCAAGCACTTGTCCGCGTTTGCTGTGAATGCGGACGATGTCGCCGTCTTTAATGCCACGCGCTGCGGCATCTTCTGGGTGAATCATCACCGGTTCACGATCGTTGACCGCGTATTTTTGGCGTAGAGAAGTGTGCGCCAATTGGCTATGCAAGCGGTAATACGGATGCGGTGTTACCAAGGCGAGTGGATATTCTTGTGTAACATTGCCGGCAAATTCTTCCGGTTCCATCCAGCTGGCATGACCTTTGCAATCGTCGTAGTTCATTTTGGCGACGACATCGGAATAAATCTCGATTTTGCCTGACGGCGTGCCGAGCGGATTGAGCAACGGATCTTCACGGAATTCGCTGTAACGCACCCATTTTTTCGCTGCTTCACCGGCTTCAAAATTCAATGGTTTGTTTTCAGCCCAGAATTTATCAAAACGCGGCATGGCAACGCGATTG
>NZ_CALIWN010000014.1:0-27180 GCF_938046485.1 uncultured Aggregatibacter sp.
TACAATATCGGAAGCAGTCCTTTAAATAACAGTCTAACTTTTTGGGGTCAGATCATAAAGTGCGGTCGTTTTTTTTAGATAAATTAACAGTCTATGTTAAGAAAGCGCGTTTACTATGGATTACGCTTGAACTTACTAAAATCAGGCGCACGTTTTTCATTAAATGCGTTACGACCTTCTTGTCCTTCTTCCGTCATGTAGAACAACATGGTGGCATTACCGGCAAGTTCTTGAAGACCGGCTTGTCCATCACAGTCCGCATTGAGTGCCGCTTTCAAGCAACGTAAAGCAATCGGGCTGTTGCGGAGCATTTCGCGACACCAACGCACGGTTTCTTTTTCTAAATCCGCATAAGGCACTACCGTGTTCACTAAGCCCATCTCTAAGGCTTCTTGGGCATTATATTGACGGCATAAGAACCAAATTTCACGCGCTTTTTTCTGACCGACAATACGCGCCATGTAGCTTGCGCCCCAGCCGCCATCAAAGGAACCCACTTTCGGACCGGTTTGACCATAAATCGCGTTGTCTGCGGAAATGGTGAGATCGCATAACATATGCAATACATGACCGCCACCAATGGCGTAACCTGCCACCATCGCCACGACCGGTTTCGGGCAGCTACGAATATCCCGTTGGAAATCCAAGACGTTAAGATGATGTACACCGCTGTCATCTTTGTAGCCGCCGTAATCGCCGCGTACTTTTTGGTCACCACCGGAACAGAAGGCTTTTTCGCCTTCACCGGTCAACACGATGACACCGATTTTTTCATCAAAACGGGCATCAGCAAACGCGGTGATCATTTCTTTTACGGTTTGCGGACGGAACGCGTTGCGCACTTCAGGACGATTAATGGTGATTTTGGCAATGCCGTCAGTGGATTTGTGATAACGAATGTCGGTGTAACCCGCACTGTGATCCACCCACTCAACCGGTGCATATAAAACATCATCTTTTGGGTTTTGCATGAGAAATTCCTTTATTGAGGTTAAAAAGTGCGGTCATTATAGCGGAAGTTTTCTGAATCTGAAAATGCTCCGCACGGCGATCAACAACACGAACCATGCACAATAAAAAAGCTGACTTCCCACAAGGAGAAATCAGATTTTGACATAACTTATTCAGAATCGTAGCGTGCAACTTGTTGCACGAAATCGTGAATGCTCGAAAGGCTTAAATAACGTTCCGTGCGTGGTTTGGTCGTGCATCAAGATGCACGCTACGCACTGAAAATGCTCCGCACGGCAATCAACAACACAAACCATGCATAATAAAAAAGCCGACTTCCCACAAGGAGAAATCAGCTTTTGACATCACTTATTCAGTAATTTAATACGTAGATTAGCGACGTAAACCTAAACGAGCGATTAAGCTGCTGTAAAGTTCAAGATTAGTACGTTTTAAGTAATCTAAAAGTTTACGACGACGGGAAACCATGCGTAATAAACCGCGGCGACCATGGTGGTCTTTTTTGTGTTCAGCAAAGTGTGCTTGTAAGTGGTTGATTTGTGCGGTTAATAAAGCGATTTGAACTTCAGAAGAACCGGTGTCTTTACCATCGCGACCAAATTCAGCAACGATTTTTGCTTTTTGTTCAGTACTTAGAGACATAATAACTCCTAATATGAAGTGGTTAATAATACATCGTTCGCCGATCTCTAATTCAGCGACGACAAAGGAGTGCAGATTTTAGCCATTGTGCGGCGAAAAAGCAACGAATTTATCCTGTAATAACGCATTTAATTGCTCGGCAAATACTGTTGGATTTTCTTGATGCGCATTATGCCCTGCTTGAGGAATAAGCGTCAGGTTCAGCTGATTTTCTAACGCCATTTGTTTGAATTTATGATCCCGTTCGCCGCAGAAATAATAGATCGGATAAGGACTGTTTTTGAGGTAAGGGCGTAAATCCGGTTGTTTAGCAAGGGAGGTCGCCAACAGCATTTGGGCGATATTATCGCCGCAGTTGGCTTGGCGTTTTTCGATCAACGCCTTGCGTTGCTCTTCCGTTAAATGGGCGAAGACAGGTTGTTGATACCAATCATTCAGCACGGAAGTCGCGGTTTCATGGCGAAAACGTTGCGCCCAAAACACATCATTTTCCCACCGCACTTTTTTGTCTGCCTCATTTATCAATCCAAGATTGCCACCTTCAATAATCAGCCCTTGTAGGTTGTATTTGTCCTGTTGACTGCAAAGGGCGTAATACAGCGCGATTCTGCCACCGAGGGAGTAGCCCACTAAAAAATACGGGCGATTTCCTACCGCACTTTGGATGTGTTGTGCTATGTAAGCGCAGGTATCATCAAAATCCCGTACAGGGTGATTTTTCGCGCTGCCGTGGAAAGGCAAATCCAAGGCAACGCAATGAAAGTGCGGTAGATTTCCCGTGAGTTTTTGCCAGTCGGTTTGAGTGCCGAGTAAGCCGTGTAAAAAAACGAGGTAAGGTTTCATCACATGAAAAAAGCAAACTAACGTGAGATAGTTTGCTTTTGCTCTTTCCGTTTATTCGCCAACAACCGCATAGCTGATTTGGTCGATGAGGCGTTTGTAAATGGTGCTGCCGTCATTCGGCGCGACTTTAATTTCGATGATAGTGGCTTCGCGACGTGAATAGGCTTGTTTTAGCACGGAGCTTAAATCCGCCCAGGTATAAGGACGGGCATATTTTAAATCGAACATGGACGCCACTTGGGAAAACTCGGTGTGGTGTGGCATACGATAGAACTTATCTTTCACTTCAGCATCCACCGGCAACATATCAAAAATCGCCCCACCGTTGTTGTTGATAATAAACAAAATGGTCGGTTGGGTAAGTTTTTTGAACAATGCCAACGAGTTTAAATCATAAAGCGCAGAGGTATCACCCACTAAGGCAACGACCGGTTGATTAGAACCAATACCAATGCCGGCAACGGTGGCAAGTAAACCGTCAATACCGCTTGCGCCACGATTAGTATGAATCGGGTAGCCCTCCGGCAATTTGGTGAGCGCATCCACTAAACGCACAAATAAGCTGTTACCGAGGAAAAGGGTGCCGTTGTTTGGTAATAAACGTTCAATGTGGTGGGCTAAGGAAGCTTCATTTAAATTGCCACCCACTTGCTGCTCAATAAAGGTGGCGCAGAATTTGGATAACGCCAACGCTTCCAGTAACCACGGTTTTTGTCTTAACGGCGGATGGGCGCGTAACCAATGATGAATTTTGGCAACAAAACGGGTGTGGGAATGATGGTAAGGATCCACCGCTTGCGGGTTTTCATCCACAATCCAATATTCGTTTTTAAATTCAGCTAAAAACTGGTTGATGCGTTTGCTAATAAAACGGTTGCCAAGCTGAATGACAATATCTGCCTGCAACATTTTTTGTTTCACCGTTTGATTCGCAAGCCAAATATCCGCATAAGGCAAACTGGCTTCCACGCCGGATTGAATATCGGTCAGCAACACCCAGCCCATGGTATTTGCCCAAGAAGCAATACCCATGGCTTGTTCTGCCGGCATTCTGCCCGCCACAATAATTCCGCGTTTGGTTCGCCATTGATCCCAGTGTTCGTGAATCAATACTTCTTGATGTGGCGCAGGGTAGGTTGTCCAACTTTTATTTTGGCTTAACCAACGTTGAACGGGCGCTAACCAAGGATGAACGTCAATTTCTTCTGCGTTGGCATCATATAAAGGCTCGGCAAAAGGCACATTGATGTGAATCACGCCCAATTCTTCCGCTTGTTTATGGCAGGCTTGCTCAATTTTTGAAATCAACCAACTTGCTGCATAATCTTGGCTTGGGCGCGGAAGATTCAAATTGGTAAGGGGATAATCGGCAAACATATTTTCTTGCAAAATCGCCTGATTTGCACCGCACTCTAAGAGTTCCGGTGGACGATCCGCAGTCAGCACAATCAGATTGACGTGACTTTGACGGGCTTCAATGATTGCCGGGTATAAATTGGCGGCAGCCGTGCCGGAAGTGACAATAACGGCAACGGGTTTCTTGGTAGATTTTGCGATGCCAAGAGCAAAGAAACCTAAACCGCGTTCATCAAAATGCGTATGGCAAAGGGCACGATTGGCATTTTGTAAACGTACGGCTTCCAATGTCAGTGGGGTCGAACGCGAACCGGGCGCGATACAAAAGTGGGTTACGCCTTGACGCACAAGGGTTTCCAAGATCACTTTTGACCAACAACGATTAAAGACGCTTACTGACATTTTTGCTCTCCGTTTTCAGATTTCGTTATTTTTAATAATGAGATTAATCCCGCGGCTTTGCGCTCGATTTCTTGCCATTCTAGCAAGGGAACTGAGCCCTCAACAATACCGGCACCGGCAAACACATGAATTTTGTCAGCTTCAACAAAGGCCGAACGAATCGCCACACAAAACTCCGCTTGTTGTTGATTAAAAAAGCCTAATGTGCCCGCATACCAACCGCGATCGTAATGTTCAATTTGCTGTAACAATGTTTTCGCATTTTGTTGGGGCAAACCGGCAACAGCGGCCGTTGGATGAATGGCTTGCAAACAGTTTAAGTCGGTACAGTTATCGGTTAAAAGTGCGGTGATTTCTCGGCGTAAATGTTGTACTTGACGCAGCTGTTTGATGCCGAGGTTGCCTACTTCAATGTGTTGAGTAAAAGGGGCTAAATTGGCACAAATCCCATCTGCCACCAATTGGTTTTCACGAATGTTTTTCTTGTCGTTAAGTAACCAATCGGCTTGGTTACGATTGGCTTCATGGTCTTCGCTCATAGGCGCAGTACCTGCGAGAGCCTCTGTTTTTAAATGACGCTCATGACGTGCATATAAACGTTCAGGCGAAGAACCGAGGAAACAGTTTTTTTCATCTTGCGCAAAAAGAAAGTGGTAGCAGCCTTTATTGTAAATTTCACTTTGCGCTAAAAAATCCTTGGCATTGAGTGGTTGATTGAGGACAAAGGTGCTTTTATTGGCTAACACTAATTTGGTGACTGCTTTCTCGTGAATTTGCGTAAGTGCCTTTTCTACCCAATTTGCCCATTGTGTTGGATTTGCTTGTTGTTCAATCAAATCCGCTTGGCTTTGAAGCGGTAAAAGTGCGGTCGTTTTTTCAAATGTTTTTAAAACCTGTAATGCGTTGTCTTTACTGTGGATAAGATCATTTTGGTCAATAAAAACCGTGACATTAATTTGATTATCGCGCTGTTCTAACACTAACTGCGGCAGAAAAAAGGTGGTTTGCCCGTAAAATTGAATGCCGCCGAAAAGAGGCAAATTGTGTTGATTCACGAAATTTTGCGCCGCATCTAATTGTTGAAATGTACGAACGGCGCCAATCGTGGCAAAGCATTGTGTTGTTTGCTGTAATTGAAAATAGAATTGCGGATAGTGCGGTTGTGCTTTTAGCCAACCTAATAAATCAACCGCGCATTCGGCTTGTGCTGAACAGACCGCAATGTGATGAGGTTGATTTAATTGTAATGCATTAATTTGACTGATTAATTGCGTTTTAAGTGATTGCAAACTATCCATTTTGAAAAAGCATTGTCTTTAACGGGAAAATAAGTTAAAAATGAACCGCAATTCTACCGCACTTTACGGGAATTTTTCACAAAATATTTCATTTCTTAATTACTCAAGGTCAAAACTATGGAACGCTTTCCCAAATCAGATAAATTAGAGCACGTTTGTTACGATATTCGCGGACCCGTGCACAAAGAGGCACTACGCCTTGAAGAAGAAGGGCATAAAATTTTAAAACTGAATATCGGTAATCCCGCGCCTTTTGGTTTTGAAGCGCCTGATGAAATTCTCGTTGATGTCTTACGCAATCTGCCTTCAGCCCAAGGTTATTGTGACTCCAAAGGGCTTTATTCTGCCCGCAAAGCGATTGTGCAATATTATCAATCGAAAGATATTCGTAGCGTCACGGTGAATGATGTTTACATCGGAAATGGCGTGTCAGAGTTGATTACGATGGCGATGCAAGCACTGTTGAATGATGGTGATGAAGTGTTAATTCCTATGCCGGATTATCCATTATGGACTGCCGCGGCAACGTTGGCGGGCGGTAAAGCGGTACATTATTTGTGTGATGAACAGGCAGATTGGTTCCCGGATGTGGAAGACATCAAAAGCAAAGTCACCTCACGCACGAAAGCCATTGTGATTATTAATCCGAATAACCCGACGGGGGCGGTTTACAGCAAAGAATTGCTGTTAGACATCGTTGAAGTGGCACGTCAGAATAATTTAATCATTTTTGCCGACGAGATTTACGACAAAATTTTATACGATGGTGCGGTACATCACCATATTGCCGCATTAGCACCGGATTTATTGACGGTCACGTTTAACGGCTTATCCAAAGCTTATCGTGTTGCCGGTTTTCGCCAAGGTTGGATGATTTTAAATGGACCCAAAAAACACGCCAAAGGTTACATCGAAGGTTTGGATATGCTGGCATCTATGCGTTTGTGTGCCAACGTACCGATGCAACATGCAATTCAGACCGCACTTGGTGGCTATCAAAGCATTAACGAATTCATTTTGCCGGGCGGACGCTTGTTAGAACAACGTAATAAAGCCTATGAATTGCTCAACCAAATCCCGGGAATTAGTTGTACGAAGCCGATGGGGGCGTTGTATATGTTCCCGAAAATCGACATCAAAAAATTTAATATGTATGACGATGAAAAAATGGTGTTTGATTTATTGGCGCAGGAAAAAGTCTTGTTGGTGCACGGTCGTGGTTTTAACTGGCATTCACCGGATCACTTCCGTATTGTGACATTGCCGTATGTTTATCAAATTGAAGAAGCCTTAGGCAAATTTGCGCGGTTCTTGTCGCATTATCATCAATAATGTTTTCCAGAAGAAAAAGCCCCGAATAGCCATCCGGGGCTTTTTGTTTAGCATAAAGTGCGATCATTTTTTGGAATCGTAGCGTGCAACTTGTTGCACAAAATCATAAATGACGCATCGAGGTTAACCATTCGTGCATCAAGATGCACGCTACGTACGAAATCATGAATGACGCATCGAGGTTAATAACAATCCGCACGTAAAACGTGCGGATTGTTATTTATCAACATCTTATTTTTTCGCTGTTTTATTGTCTAATGCGAAAGCGCCCGCACCGGCAAAAACAAAATAGAAGAAGATAAAACAATATAATACCGCTGCTTCACCGCCATTCATTAGCGGGAAAAGCACACCTTTCGGCGCATGGAGCATGAAATACGCCACGGCCATTTGACCACTCAAAATAAAGGCTGAAAGGCGGGTCAATAAGCCGAGTGTAAATAAAATACCAAAGACCAATTCAATCACGCCACCCACGCCCATTAACGAGGCAAGTTCTACAGAACCGTTTCCACCGGTCATGGAGATCGGGAATTCCCAAAATTTCGCAGTACCGTGTAAGACAAAAGCATAGCCCAAAACGATGCGTAATAAACCTAAAACATAATGACGATATTTGTCTAAAAACATAAATTTTCCTTCTATAAATTAAATTGGATTGTGTTAGTGAGGTGGCCTATGCTAACACAACGAAAAAGGGGAAAAATACTTCAAACAGAAAAGGATTATTTCCAATTTGTTAATAATTTGCGCTTTTCGCGGCGTTTAACGTTGCCATAAAGGCTTCCGCAGGTAAAAACCCGGTAATCCGTTGCGCTTGAATTTCTTCGCCTTGTTGATTAAAGAAAATAATCGTAGGCAAGCCTGTTACCGCAAGCGTCTTCATTAAAGTGCGGTTAGATTCGCTGTTATTTGTCATATCCACTCTTAATAATAAAACGTCACTCAGCGCGGTTTGTACTTGCGGATCCGCAAAGGTTTTATGTTCAAATTCCTTACAGGCAACGCACCAATCGGCATATAAATCCAACATGGCAATTTTATTCGGGTGCTGTTTTAGCACCGCTTGCAATTCGTCATAATTTGAAATTTGTTGAAAAACGAGCGAATTTTGGACCGCACTTTGTGTATTCGCGGCTTGTGAGGTCGCCGCATTATCTTGCCACACCCAATTTTGTAACGGTTGTGCCGAAACCATGGCGGCAACAAAGAACACAATACGGAAGAATAAACCAATACCGTTTGAACGCATCTGTGTGGCCAACCAAATGAAGAAACTCACGCCAAGTAATGCCCATAAACGCGGTTCCCACATGCTTGGAATAATGCGCGAAATCAGGAAAATCGGTAATGCCAACATGACAAAACCAAAGGCGGTTTTCACGTTTTCCATCCAAGCCCCGGATTTCGGTAGGATTTTATTTCCGAATACGGTAATTAATATGAGCGGCAAGCCCATGCCTAACGCCAATAAATAAAGGGTCAATGCGCCGATGACGAAATCGCCGGATTGCGCGACATAAAGCAATGCACCGGATAAGGGCGCAGAGGTGCAAGGAGACGCCACTAAGCCGGCAATCGCCCCCATGACAAACACCCCGAAAAAGGCGCCGCTTTTTTGTTGTTGGCTAAATTGCGTCAGTTTCGTTTGCAAAGACGAAGGCAGCTGTAATGTAAATACACCAAACATGGACAACGCCAACAATACGAAGACGACGGAAAGCCCAATCAGAACATAAGGACTTTGCAGGGCAATTTGGAACGGCAAGCCAATCAGTACGACCACCAAACCGAGCAAGGTATAGGTTAATGCCATACCTTGCACATACACAAAACTAAGCGCAAGTGCCCGCCAGTTGCCGGTCTCTTCTTTCCGACCGCCGATGACAATGGCAGAAAGCAACGGCAACATGGGTAGTACGCAAGGCGTAAAGGCCAATCCGATACCTAAGACAAAAAACCACAACATGGCGTATTTACTTTGCGACAGACTCTCTGCCAGTTGATTTTGTTGTGATGAAAAAACGTTGGCATTTTCCACCGCACTTTGTGATGTCTGATGCGTCTCTGCACCATTTTGCGCCTCATGACCGGCAGAAACGTTTGATAAAAGATCACCGATTTGGAATTGTTTGGTTTCCGGCGGATAGCAAAACCCCTTCGCACAACCTTGATAGGTGACTTCAAGCAGATCCTGTGGTTGAGGATCTTTTAACGGCAACGTCAGATTAAGGTCATGTTTGAAAATGGTCACTAATCCAAAGTAAGGATCTTCATATTGTTCTGCGGAGGAAAGAAATTGCGGTGCATTTTCAACGGGCTTGCCATTCACTGAAAATGCCAATTTATCTTGATATAAATAGTAATTTTCCGCAATTTGCCACTGCATCGAAACGCCAGTGTTAGACCGTTGCACATCCAGCTGGAAAGCCTGATCCACCGGTAAGAATTTAGTCTTATTATTAAATAAATCTGCTTGTGCGGCCATGGCAGTCAAGCAACAGACTAAGAAAATAAACAGTTTTTTCATCATAAAATCGCACGTTATCCTAAATAAAAATGGGGTTCATTCTAGCATTACAACAAGGATTTTGTTGTAAAATATTCTCTCTAAAATCAATTACTACAAACGGTAAAATAGATTGTCAGGATCGACATCAAATAAAAATAGGATTAAAAAATGCACATTACAGTTTATTGCGGCGCAAGTTTAGGTAATCAGCCCGAATACCAACAAGCAACGATTGCCATGGGACAATGGATTGCACAAAAACAACACACCTTGGTTTATGGTGGTGGGAAAATCGGTTTGATGGGATTATTAGCCGATACGGTATTAGCCCATGGTGGCAAAGTCATCGGCATTATGCCCGCCTTTTTACAGGCTCGAGAGCCGATACACACCGGTTGTACGGAGCTCATGGTGGTGGATTCGATGGCTGAAAGAAAAGCCAATATGCTCAAATTAGCTGATGCCTGCATCGCCTTACCCGGTGGCGCCGGTACATTGGAAGAAATCGCGGAAGTTTATTCTTGGGCAAGAATCGGAAAAAATCCTCATCCTTGCATTTTATTCAATAAAAATGGCTTCTATGATCCCTTAAAAGCCCTCTATCAACGCATGGTCGAAACCGGTTTTCTCTCTGAAGACGCATTCAAAAAACTGTTATTTAGCGAGAATTTCGCAGAAATTGAACGATTTATTGCTGACTATCAACCGCCTGAATTTCGTCATTATTAAGTGTGGTCAGGAATTCTTTCATTTTTTGACAAAAATTAAGTAAGTAAAAACAGATGATGAAAAGCGCAGATTTCATCTATCTTGTCACTTACCATCACAATTTTTGCTTCTTATTTTTTTATTTAAAATAAGTTTGCATGAAAAAATATTTTGATGTAGGATAGCACGCATTGTTATTTTTCACTAAAAAATAAGGTTTTAAGCAAATGAAAAAAGGTATCCATCCTGAAAATTATCGCACTGTGCTTTTTTATGATTCCAACGCCAAGCAAGGCTTTTTAATTCGTTCTTGTGCACGTACCACCTCGACCATGAAATGGGAAGACGGTAACGAATATCCAGTGTTTATGTGCGATACGTCCTCCGCCTCACATCCATTTTACACCGGTAAAACAAGACAAATTGCCAGCGAAGGTCGCGCTAGCGAATTTGCTAGTCGTTACGGCAAATTCGGTTCATTAAAATCAAAATAAGGACGCTAAAATGCAAGTATTATCTTCATTAAAAACCGCTAAAACACGTCATCCTGGTTGTAAAGTTGTGCGTCGTCATGGCGTGGTGTATGTGATTTGTAAAGAAAATCCTCGTTTCAAAGCACGCCAAGGCGGGAAAAAGAAACGTTAAAAAATCATTATTATTTTGTGTGTAAATATTGAGCGAATGCTCACTTTATCCTCCGAGGGTATTCAGGCTGTCGGAGGATTTTTTATTTTAGTCGAAAGCCGATTAAGCCTTGCCAATTTCATGACGTAGATCATAGAATTAAACGCTAATACTCATTATGTTGTATTTTTCATTGTTACGATAATGTTGCAACTATAAAATAAAATTGGATTTATTTTTCATCGCCTCATGATAAAACTCTCATTAGGCAAATAAAGGATTTGCCCATGCAAACACCACAAATTTTAATTGTTGAAGACGAAACGATTACCCGAAATACATTAAAAAGCATTTTTCAAGCGGAAGGGTATGATGTTTTTGAAGCCTCTGATGGGCTTCAGATGCACCAAATTTTAGAAACAGAAATCATTCATTTGGTGATTATGGATATTAATCTGCCGGGAAAAAACGGATTAATGTTGGCGCGTGAATTACGTGAGAATGCCGATATTGCCTTAATGTTTTTAACTGGGCGTGATAATGAAGTGGATAAAATTCTCGGGTTAGAAATCGGTGCTGATGATTACATCACTAAGCCATTCAATCCACGTGAACTCACTATTCGTGCGCGTAATCTATTGCAGCGCACCATGCAAGAAAATCAACGTGCGCATCATGTCGAACAGTATAAATTTAACGGTTGGACGTTGGATTTAAACAGTCGTACCTTGATTACACCGGAAGGTGAAGAACGTAAACTGCCTCGCAGTGAATTTCGTGCCATGTTACATTTCTGCGAAAATCCGGGCAAAATTCAGACCCGTGAAGAGTTATTGAAAAAAATGACCGGTCGTGAACTCAAACCGCAAGATCGGACTGTCGATGTGACGATTCGCCGTATTCGTAAGCATTTCGAGGATCATCACGACACACCGGAAATTATCGCCACCATCCATGGTGAAGGTTACCGTTTTTGTGGAACCTTAGAATAAAATGCAAATTGCGCTGGCGATAATAAGATAATCAGCGAGGCACGCACTGTTCCGCCAGCACTTCCCCAAGGCTAGTCTTAAGTGTATTAGCCTCTTTACGTTCCAGCCAAACCCAATGAATATTGGAATAATTTCTGCCGTTCTCAGCGATACTTGGCGTAAGTTTTTGCGTCACACCATCAAATGTCACAGCAATTGATGTTTGAGTGCCTTTTTTATTCTTTCGGGAATGTTTAGTCACACGAACGACTTTATTATCTTTACATAAATACTCTACTGCCGTTCCCTTTTGAGTCGATTTTTGTAATGCCGTTGGCATCGGTTTTTTATCTGTTTTCGTGGCAACTACCGGTTTTGTTGCGCATCCGATTAATCCCCAAATAGTCAATAACATCAAGCCCGCTTTTAGCATGATCTTCTCCTTTTAAAAAGCAGATAGGCATAATGCCATGACTATGCCTATCAAGTTTTATGGATCTATTTCTTAAAAGTATAGCTACCGTCTGCCTGTCGAATAAAATGTCCGCCATTGGATAAACGTAACTCCGTCACACGACCTTGCGCATTCAGTAATACCTGAACTTGATCGCCAGGTTTGAAGCTACTGAGCACATTGCCCGCACCGTTTGCTTTCGTCATAGCATTAACATCGGCAATTTGTAAATTGTTATCACGGAACACCTGCATGAGTGATACGCCTTGAGGCACAACAAGATTCTTGCCGGTAACCGCTGTTGCAGCAGCCGGACGCACTGCCGATTTTGCCTCGACAACTTCAATAACACGTTTCGGTGCCTGTGGTTTGACTTGCGGTTTATTTTGAACGACAGGTTGCGGCTTAGCCGGTGCTTTTTCTTCGCGAACACTTTCCGTTTCAACCTTTTTCGCTACATGTTGAGCCACATGAGGTTTAACTGCCTCAGTACGCACAGGGGTTTCCGCTTTTGGCGTATTGGTTTCAGCACCTTTGTTCTCCGCAACCGCTGCCTCACTGTTTGTATTTGTTGTAATATTCGGCTGGGTAATTTCTAATGAACTTGGCGATGAGGCGGTCTGTGCATCTAACACGGTGGCTTCATTTTCCTGCGTTTGATCTAACTGCTGGAACTGAATGGGAATATTATTGCTATTTTGTTGTTCGAAAGATTGCACGGTTTCAGAACTTGGCTTCATTAAAAGGATAAAAAGAAGCAGAAGCAACAATATGCAAAGTGCGACAAAAATACGACGATGTTTTTGTGGCAATATGCTCAAAATCTTCCAATTTTCAGGTGAAGCTAATGTTGCTTTTGTTGCTTTAGGCACAGAAGCCGTTGCTTTGACACTATTTTCTTCGGTCACCGAGGATTCTGTTGTAGCAGATAACACCTCTTCGGCCACTATCGGATCTGCCGCCACATGATGTTCTTCCGGTGCAGTTGAGGGAACAAAGGCTTCCTCACTCGTATTCGGTGCGGTGGAAAAATCCCGTAATGTGGGTTCTTTACGTTCTACTGCGGTTTGAGGCTTTTTATTAAAAAGTGTTTTTGCTCTTTCCAGTAAAGATGGCTCGTTGCCGATGGCTTTCTTCGGTGTAATAGGTTCCATTTTGTTTAATCCTAAATCTAATTCATTTTGAGCCGAATCGGCTAAGTTATTTTGATTTCCAAGGTTTCTTTGTTCAGAATCCACGATATACCTCTAATTAAATAATACAATAACCCGTAAAGTGCGGTTATTTTTGAGCGTGTTTTTCATCTTATGAAAAACCACCTAACCGAATCTGTTACGTCATAATTTATCCATAAAAAATCTTGCCTATTTTAAAGCATCTTTTCCTTTTTTGATACCGTCTTCTCAAGACGAATATAAAGTTTTATTCGGTTCTCCACCGATTTCACGGGCAAGTTTCGGCACCAAATAGCCGGAGCTAATGCGTTGTAGCTCTTTATAAATTTTCAGGGCTTGGGCGTCATTAAGATAAAAATGCGTTGCGCCTTCGACTTTATCTAACAAATGCAAATAATAAGGTAAAATGCCCACTGAAAATAAACGGTCACTCAATGTTTTCAGAATTAGTGCGTCATCATTCACATTTTTGAGTAAAACCGATTGGTTTAATAAAACGACGCCGCAATCCTTTAATTTCGCCATGGCATGGGCAAAATCCGCATCAATTTCATTGGCATGATTGACATGGGTGACCAAAATTTTTTGCAACCGGGTTTGCGCTAAAAGGCGACAAAACGCATCGGTTATCCGTTGCGGAATAACGACCGGCAGACGGGAATGAATACGAAGGCGTTTTAAGTGCGGTATGTTTTCTAAGTGTTTTATCAGCCACTCGAGCTCGTGATCTTTTGCCATCAACGGATCGCCGCCGGAAAAAATCACTTCTTCAATTTCAGGGCGTTCCGCAATATATTGCAATGCTTTTTGCCAATTTTGCTTGGTGCCTTTGTTGTCTTCATAAGGAAAATGACGGCGGAAACAATAGCGACAATTTACTGCGCAACCGCCTTTTACCATAAATAACAAGCGATTATGGTATTTGTGCAAAATGTTGGGGACGACGTTTTTATCTTCTTGTTCTTCCAACGGATCTTTACTAAATCCTTCGGCTTGTAAAAACTCATCCGCAGAAGACATGACTTGTAAAAACAACGGATCCTTTGGATTGCCCTTTTCCATCTTTTCTACAAAAGGCAGCGGCACGCGCATGGCAAATAATTTGCGCGCTTCTATGTCGTGTTTGAAGGATTCGAGAGGGAGTTCGAGGTGTTGTAATAACATTTTCGGGTCAGAAATGCCATTTGCCAAATGGGTTAACCAACTTTGTTCTTCTCTAATCGGGATGTTTTGATGTAGAATAGCCACTTTTAAAAAACAATCTTTTTTGAGGATAATATGGCTACATATACTACCAGTGATTTCAAACCAGGTCTAAAATTTATGCAAGACGGTGAGCCTTGCGTGATCGTTGAAAATGAATTCGTTAAACCCGGCAAAGGTCAAGCGTTCACCCGCACCCGTATTCGTAAATTAATTTCCGGCAAAGTATTGGACGTAAACTTCAAATCCGGTACTTCTGTTGAAGCTGCTGATGTAATGGATTTAAACTTAACTTATTCTTATAAAGACGATGCGTTCTGGTATTTCATGCACCCGGAAACATTTGAACAATATTCTGCGGACGCAAAAGCGGTAGGCGATGCAGAGAAATGGTTGTTAGACCAAGCAGATTGTATCGTTACCTTATGGAATGGCGCACCAATCACAGTAACTCCGCCAAACTTCGTTGAATTAGAAATCGTTGACACCGACCCGGGTCTTAAAGGCGACACCGCAGGTACCGGCGGTAAACCGGCAACCTTAAGCACCGGTGCTGTGGTGAAAGTGCCATTGTTCGTACAAATTGGTGAAGTGATTCGCGTTGATACCCGTTCCGGCGAATACGTTTCTCGCGTGAAATAATTCGCAATTAATCTGACGTAATTGCACAATATTACAACAATGCAAAACGGAGAAAATGCCATTAACCTTTTCTCCGTTTTTATTTTATCTGTGTTACCCATAAATAAAATACGATAAAAAATCACCGCACTTGAGATTCACATCAAGTGCGGTGATTTTTATCAACGTTTTTCCACAAAGGAATTATTTACCGCTCCACGCTTTAATGGCGTCTAAACGGGTTTTCACTTTGCTTTGGGAATCGCCTTTGAAATAATCTTTGGCTAAACCACCTTCCCAACCACCGTAGTTCGGGTTAGGAAGCACAATGTAGCTTTTACCAAATTTCGCTTGGTTTTTCGCCACAAAATCACGACGTTCTGCATTTAGTTTGCCATGTGTCTCGTCACCGAAGTCGTCTAAGTTATCACCAACATACAGTACAATTTCATAACCTTGGCTTTCAATTTCAGCAAAACGGGCAGATTTAGCAGACTTATCTTTTTTGAGGTAAAGAGAAGATTCATCAACACCGGTAAAACCTAAACGTTTCATGTCGTCAATGGTGCCGGCTTTTTCATTTTTGTCTTTACGATTAGACACATAGAACATTTTGCCTTTGTGTGCATTCACGTAATTGTTAAATTCCACCGCACCTGCAATAGCGCCAGATTCTCTGGCATCAACCCAGCGTGTCCAATCTTTACCATCAAACGGTTTGTTGTTTTTAACTTGCCAACCAGCATATGCGCTGTTATCAATCATGGTTTCATCTAAATCCACGACAACGGCTTTTTTCTTGCCTTTTTTCACTTTTGCCTGATCAAAGGCGACTTTAGCGGTGTTAAATGCTTGATAAGCCAACGCATTATATTCACCGGATTCTTGCATCCAGTTAATTCCTAATACAGCTTGTTGCTGTAATTGCGCGTCTCCTTTTGACGTATTTTGTGCACAACCCACTAATACAAAGGCTGACATTGCAGCAACTGCAGTCAGTTTTAGTGTATTTTTCATTGTTTTTTTCCTCTTGATTTATGTGATAAATGCCTGAAAATTATAGCAAGCATCATGTATAATTAATAGCACTCTCTTACCCATTCTCTTTCTTTTTTCATAAGGTTTTACAATGACTGAATTATCCAATCCTGAGCTCGTCAAAACGGTCGTTTTATTAGCCACCAGTGTCACAATCGTACCGCTTTTTAAACGTATTGGATTGGGAAGCGTACTCGGTTATTTAGTCGCCGGCTGTTTAATCGGACCATCCGGTTTCGGGCTGTTTCAAGATCCTTCCAATATTGTTCACATGGCCGAGCTAGGCGTGGTAATGTTCCTATTTATCATCGGTTTAGAAATGCACCCTGAACGCTTGTGGGCAATGCGTAAAGCGATTTTTGGACGAGGGTTGCTGCAAGTCGCTGTTTCCGGTGTATTGTTAACATTAATCGGAATTAACCTGTTAAACCTGAGTTTTCCTGTTGCCTTTATTGCGGCAATGGGTTTTACACTTTCTTCCACCGCAATCGTCATGCAAGTTTTAGAAGAACGGGGGATTAGTTCCACGCCAAAAGGTCAACGTGTGGTTTCTACGTTATTATTTGAAGATCTTTCCATCGTTCCTCTCTTGGCATTTGTCGCCTTTCTTTCACCAGAAAGCAATAATTCCGCCCATTCTACCAACTGGGCAGGCATTGGCGTCGCGTTGGCTGCCGTATTGGGTTTAGTCGCTGCCGGTAAATGGCTGATGAATCCGATTTTCCGAATGATTTCTAAAGCGCATATTCGAGAAATGATGACTGCCGCAGCATTATTAGTGGTGCTTGGTGCGGCATTAGCTATGGAAATTAGCGGATTATCCATGGCGATGGGCGCATTTGTCGCCGGTGTGATGTTATCGGAATCCGCTTTCCGACATCAATTAGAAGCGGACATTGAACCATTCCGTGGATTATTACTGGGCTTATTTTTTATGGGCGTCGGGATGTCATTAGATTTCGCTTTAGTTTGGCATAATGCATTATGGTTGCTTGGCATTGTTTTTCTTTATATTTTAGGTAAGGCAATCAGTGTGTATGGTGTGGCTCGCCTCACATTATTAAATCATAACGAAGCCATTGGCCGCATGGCGATCATGGCGCATGGTGGGGAATTTGCCTTCGTTTTATTTTCCGCAGCCACCACTGCCGGCGTGTTATCTGCCGACTTAAATGCCACCTTTACGGCAGCCGTGATCATTTCTATGCTGTTCTCACCGCTAATTGTGTTATTGCTCCGCCGATTATCAAAACCGAATACGCCGGTGAATACCAATAACGATCAGGTAGATAGCATCGATTTAATTGAAAGTGTCGAAAATAATGTTGTTGTGTTGGGATTCGGGCGTTTTAGTCAAATTGTGTGTCAAACATTATTGGCAAGAGGCATCCAAGTTACCGTGATTGACGCGAATATTGATCGTATTCGCTCTGCCGCAAAATTTGGTTTTAAAGTGTACTATGGTGATGGTTCCCGCTTAGATGTTTTGCGTGCCTGTGGCTTAGAAAAAGCCTCTTGTTTAATCTTGGGGATTAGTGATACCCATTGTATCGAATTGATTGTCGAGCAGATTAAGCAAGAATATCCGTTATTGCCAGTGCTGGCGAGAACTTACGATCGACAAAGTGCGGTCAATTTAATGAAACTTAATATTGATTTTCAAATTCGTGAGACTTTTGAATCTGCCTTACTTTTAGGACGTGAAGCGCTAATACGTTTAGGGGTTGCGCAAGTTGAAGCAGATGAAGTGGTGACAGCCATTCGTCAATTAGACCAAGAGCGTTTAAATGAGGAAGTATTACATGGCTTCTCAGCGGAATTGGTTAAAAAATATTGGACGCCAAAACCGTTTGTTCGCCCGACACAACACGCGGAAGCGTTAAATGAAGGGGCAGCCGATATTCTTTCTCAAAAGGAAGAAACCGGTTTAGAAGAACTCAACGGCGGAAAATAAAAATGAGAAATGAGGGTTAGAAGAAATGAAATCGCAATGCCCTCATATCGCGGCACTTTTTAGCCAAAAACCATATAAAGTTCGAGAAAATCGAATAAAAATAAATTTTTTATTGATTTTTAAAATAAAATCAGTATCATAAGTCCCCGTTCTAACACACGAGATGGGTCGTTAGCTCAGTCGGTAGAGCAGCGGACTTTTAATCCGTTGGTCGAAGGTTCGAATCCTTCACGACCCACCACTTCGCCATTAGAAAAGCTGTATATCCTAACGGGTCGTTAGCTTAGTCCGGTAGAGCAGTGGACTCTTAATCCATTGGTCATAGGTTCGAATCCTATACGACCCACCACATTTCTCTACATTATTCTCCTATACCTATCAAATATAACGAATTCCTAGTTCACAAGCTGGCTTTTTAATTTTCCTCCCTTCTTATCGTTGATGACAACACTGTGTTATCATTCTGCTTTCTGAAATAAAGGATTTCGATAAAATAAGCGTTCTCTATAAAAGTAGAGAATAAAAGATAATTTAACGGTATAACGTTTATGATGAAAAAGAAAAATCAAATTTTAGTGACATTATCCGTGGTCGCGCTGTTAGGCGGTTGCTCGGAAGATGAAGTACAACGGGATGTGTACAATAGCTTGGATGATTGCGTCGCCGACTGGATTAGACCGGAATTATGCGAACAGGATAAATCTCAAAGCATAAACACGAGCCCCGTGGCAAATAATAATGGCAGTATGGCGAGCAGCGAAAATAACGCGGTTGCCGGCGACAATAATGCCACATCAACCACCACCGCCAGCGGCGATGAAGGCCCCTCTATCGGCAGCGCCATTGCCGGTGCGGCGGCAGGTTACATGATCGCCAAAGCCATGAGTGGTTTTCTAGGGCCGAGTTACAATCCCAATAATCGTGCCGTTTCGACACCAACCGGGCAAATTATTCGACCACAAGGCAACCATTCTGTGGGCAAGCCGGTGTTGGTTAAGGGCGGCGCCGGTAGCGCGAACAGCAAACCGATTTCACGCGGTGGGTTTAGTAGCAGTAACACTAGTAAAAGTGGCGGTGGTTAATCATGAAACGTATCACTGGTATTCCAACCCGTCCCGACATGGTGCAACAGCTGCTTGAGGTGGGCTTTGATTATTACAATCTGCCTTCTACCGATGGCTCGCATTATTGGTCGGACAATGTTGCCTACGAATTTACGTTGGCGGAAATCGACCAAATTGAAGACGCCACTAACGAATTACATGCCATGTGTATGGATTTCGTTGCTGATGAAGTGAAACAAGGCGATTACGAGCATTATCGCTTTACCGATTTACAAAAAAATCTGATCGAACAATCTTGGCGTGAAAACGCACCGCACTTATATGGGCGTTTTGATTTCGGCTATGACGGCGAGGATCTCAAAATGTTTGAATATAACGCCGATACGCCGACCTCTTTATTGGAAGCCGCGGTGGTGCAATGGCAGTGGTTGGAGCAAGCGGAAGGTTTACCGAATCGCGATCAATTCAACTGGATTCATGAAGAATTGATTACCCGTTTTTCCGTGCTACAACAGCAAAGCGGCAAAACCGGTTTCCATTTTGCTGCGATGGCGGATGCCGGACGGGAAGATTGGGGCAATTTAGATTATCTTGCGGATGTAGCCTATAACGCTGGTTGGCATATTCACCGCTTGACCATTGAAGACATTGGATACGACAACGACACGCAACAATTTGTCGATCTCAACAATCAACCCATTGAAGCACTGTTCAAATTGTATCCGTTAGAATGGATGACGACCACCGAATATGCACCGCATATGCTAAACAGCACCACACAATTTTTTGAACCGGCATGGAAATTGTTACTGAGCAATAAAGCCCTGCTCGCTAAACTGTGGCAAAAACACCCTAACCATCCGTATTTATTGCCAACCTATTTCAATCGACACGACATTACGGATCACAATGCTATTTGGGTGAAAAAGCCGTTATTAGGCCGCGAAGGGGCTAATGTGTTTTATTATGAAAAAAGTAATGGCTTGGAGTTTGCCGCCAAAGGCAGTGAGCATTCAAATTTCTACGCCAATGCCGGCTATATTTATCAGCAGAAATTTGAGTTACCGAATTTTGATGGGATGTATCCGGTCATCGGTTCTTGGGTGGTGGGCAATGTGGCATGCGGCATGGGCTTGCGTGAAGACTTCACCGCCGTCACCGGCAACGACAGCCATTTTATCCCCCATTATTTCGTGGAATAAATTAACCCTTTATCTACTCCCTCAAAAGCCCCAAAGCACGAGGGAGTTATATGGGGAGTTAAAAACGACAACAAAGACAAACATTCACGAACAAAAACGACAAATAGAAAAATGATAATATGCTGTTTTTGCTATGATTTTTGACAAGAAAGACGTTATTTGACAAGTGAAGTGGCGGTGAGAGGGGGATTCGAACCCCCGATGCAGTTTCCCACATACACGCTTTCCAGGCGTGCTCCTTCAACCACTCGGACATCTCACCGTGATTAGGACGTGCGAACTATAAGGATTTCATTGAGTTTCGTCAAGTATTTTTGTAATTTTGTCGTTCATAAGATAAAAATTTCAACAATAATCGGGTAAAATAAGCGTCCATTCAGGATTATCCCACTCAATTTTTCATCCGCTATTATTCATTATGTTAAAAAAATGGTTTCTTACTAAAAATGCCTTTCTGTCAGTTAAACCTTTCAGCGCATTAAAAGACAGTTTCAGAAACGGCTATACTTCCCGTCATTTGACCAAAGATATTATTGCCGGGTTAACCGTTGGCATTATCGCCATTCCGCTTTCCATGGCACTTGCCATTGCCAGTGGCGTACCACCGCAGCACGGGTTATACACCGCCATTGTTGCAGGGATTATCATTGCGTTAACGGGAGGTTCACGCTTTAATATTTCCGGCCCAACGGCGGCCTTTGTGGTGATTTTATTCCCTGTTACACAGCAATTCGGTTTAAGCGGTCTGCTGATGGCTACATTGCTTTCCGGTGTCATTTTGGTATTGATGGCGTTGTTCCGCCTAGGGCGGCTTATCGAATACATTCCGCTGCCTGTCACGCTCGGCTTTACATCAGGCATCGGCATCGTGATTGCCACCCTACAAATTAAAGATTTCCTTGGTTTGAGCATTGAACAAATGCCGTCTCATTATCTTGAAAAAGTGCAAGTTATTTTGACCGCACTTCCAAGTATCAATTGGGCAGATGCTGGTGTTGGTATCATTACCCTCATTATCTTAACCCAATGGCATAAGTTACGTCTGCCCATTCCCGGTCATTTGCCTGCAGTGATTCTCGCAACATTGTTATCTTTATTGCTGACCCACTTCGGCTATTCTGTCGCAACCATCGGTACTCAATTCCAATACACACTTTCTGACGGTACGACCGGCTACGGTATTCCAAGTGTCTTGCCTGAATTTTCCTTGCCATGGAATATTCCTGATCCACAAGGTAACTTAATTAACTGGAATTTTGACACCATTCAACGCCTATTGCCGG
The DNA here is from genome assembly GCF_938046485.1 of uncultured Aggregatibacter sp. Lineage (NCBI taxonomy): Bacteria > Pseudomonadati > Pseudomonadota > Gammaproteobacteria > Pasteurellales > Pasteurellaceae > Aggregatibacter > uncultured Aggregatibacter sp. The sequence goes on from NZ_CALIWN010000014.1 coordinate 21,655, forward strand.
CGGCATTTTCCATGGCAGTCTTGGGCGCGATCGAATCATTATTGTGTGCCGTCATTTTAGACAACATGACCGACACCAAACACCATTCCAATAACGAATTATTAGCACAAGGTCTTGGCAACATCGCCTCTCCATTTTTTGGCGGAATCACAGCCACCGCAGCCATTGCTCGCTCTGCGGCAAACGTTAAATCCGGCGGCGTATCACCGATTTCAAGTGTCGTGCACGCTTTATTAGTGTTGTTTGCCTTATTGTTTTTTGCGCCTGCACTGTCTTATTTACCGCTATCTTCGATGGCCGCGCTCTTGTTGGTTGTCGCTTGGCACATGGCGGATTTACCACAAATTATTCAGCTTATCCGTCGTTCCGGACGTAACGAAATTGCCGTATTACTGGTTTGCTTAATCCTCACGGTCTTATTCGACATGGTCATTGCCATTTCTGTGGGCGTGTTATTGGCCAGTCTGCTGTTTATCCGCACTATCGCCGAAATGACCAAATCCATTAGTATTGCAGTGCCGGAAGATTTGGATGATGTATTAATTTATCGTATTAGCGGACCGCTCTTTTTTGCAGCGGCGGATAATCTCTTCGCTGACTTGCACGAGAAAACCGTTCACACCGATCACGAAATCAAACATATTGTTTTACAATGCGATGCCGTGACCGTGCTTGACACTGGGGGGATTCATGCACTCACTCGCTTCGTGCAACATATGCTGCCTCATCAACAACTTTATATGTGTAATATGCAGTTCCAGCCACTACGCACGATTGTTAAATCCGGTTCATTGCCTGAAATCAAAAAAATTACGTTCACTGCTGATTTAACCGAAGCATTAAATAAAATTCGGGAATTTGAGGGAATTGAGGTGAAATAATTTGTGATATTTACGGGCAAAAAGGAGAAATTATGCTAAATCTCGCGACAATCACAACACAGCTTCAGCGACTGAAAGTCGTCCCGGTTATCGCATTGGATCATGCCGAGGATATTTTACCGTTGGCAGATACGCTGGCACAAAATGGGTTGTCGGTAGCGGAGATTACGTTTCGTTCTCCGGCGGCTAGAGAGGCGATTCGGTTGTTGCGCCAACAGCGACCTGATTTTCTGATTGCAGCGGGGACGGTTTTAACCGCCGACCAAGTTTTTCACGCGAAAAATGCCGGTGCGGATTTTGTCGTGACGCCGGGGTTTAACCCTAAAATTGTGCAATTATGCCAAGATCTGGGTTTACCGATTATACCGGGCGTGAATAATCCGATGGCGATTGAAGCAACCTTAGAATTAGGCATTGATACAGTGAAATTCTTTCCGGCGGAAGCCTCCGGTGGCGTAAAAATGATTAAAGCGCTATTAGGTCCTTACGCGCAATTGAAAATCATGCCAACGGGTGGGATTGGGTTGCAAAATATTCAAGATTATTTGGCCATTCCAAATGTGGTGGCCTGTGGTGGATCTTGGTTTGTTGAAAAAACACTAATTAACGCGAAAAATTGGTCAGAAATCAATCGATTAACCCAAGAGGTCGTTACGCTGATAAAATAATAAAGTGCGGTTAAAAAACATTAAATTTTCACCGCACTTAGAAAAAGTTAATGACATTCGCCCATCGGTATCAAACATCCCCCATCTCCTCACATCGAATCCCTATGCAAGAACAGAGGGAAGTGAACTACATTTCTTGTACCACAAATTGCAAGGCATGACGGGCAAATAATTTGGCTTTGCGCTGCTTTAAATGTTTTAAGCGTAAAGCACGTGCTTGTTGTTGGTGGAAAAATTTCTTTTTACTCGGTTTTAAGTGTTTTCTCTTGTTCATGATCATTTTCCTCTGCAGGCGAATCGGTGCTTGAATTGTTATTTACGTCTTCGTTTTTATCACTTTGATTTTGTTGCACACGGTAATAATTCATAATGCTATTCATATAGCGACGAATATTTTCGACATATTGAACGGCTTCATAACCTCGAGCATAGCCATATTTTAGGTTGGTATAGTAACGCTTTTCCGCCAATAGCGGTAAGTTCTTTTTCACATCCAGCCAATTGTCTGCATTCCCTCCTAAACTTTTGGTTAAGCGGCGTGCATCCAATAAATGCCCTAGACCCATATTATAAGCCGCTAAGGCAAACCAAATACGATCGTCATTGTTGATACTGTCGGGGATCTGTTCAATCAACCAATGTAAATATTCAGAACCGGCTTTGATGCTTTGTTCGGGATCGGTACGATCAGTGATTTTCATGCGTTCGGCAGTATCTTTGGTCAGCATCATCATACCACGTACGCCTGTGGGTGACGTGGCATCAGGGTTCCAGTGAGATTCTTGATAGGCGATAGCGGCCAATAAACGCCAATCTAAATTGCCTTTATGTTTCGTAAAGAGCGGTTCAAATTTCGGAAGAATCGCTTCAATAGAATTCAAATAGGATTTGGTATCCACGTAATCAAACTGGCGAAAATGATTAAAATATTTCTCTTCAATATTGGCAATTAATCCTGAATCAATCGCGGTATTCATGAAATCCAGCAAGGCTGATTGCAATTCGTTAGACGAATTATTGGATAAATACCAATGTACGCTCATTTCATCTGTTAAATCAAATGCCACCGCAATTTGCGGTTTGATTTGTTGGGTTGCAGAAATATCCAAAGAATTGGCAAGGGTGTACGCAATTTTACCTTCTGCCACTTGTAATAATAATTCTTCCTGTGTGAGTTTTTTATCTACCCGCCAACGGAGTTTCGGATGCTTAAGTTGGGCATCTTTTAAAATTTGCACTAATTCGGAGCTTTCAGGAATCACCAATGTGTCATTAATTTGCGCCAAAGAACGAGGTCGATTTTCGCCTTTGCGATACGCCAGTTGCCAAGAGGCGGAATAATAAGAAGGGCCTAGCTGGAAATGCTCCGCCTTATCTGTTTGATAGAAAAGATTCGCCGCGGCAATATCAATTTTATGTTCATCTAACGCATCAAACAGCGTGTCAGTACTCTCCATTGACCGCATTTCAAGTTCTACGTTTAAATAGCTAGCAAAGGCTTTGCTTAATTCATATTCCAAGCCGGATTCCCCCTCTCCATTAATAAAATAAGAGATGGGGTGATTAATCGTACCAACCACTAATTTGCCGCGTTCTTGAATTGCTTGATAAGGGTTTTCTTCCGAGTGCATGATATGTTGCCACGGAAATACCATATCAATCGCCCAAAGTAATAAGCATAAGCCTGCAACAATACGTAAAAATAAACCTTTCAAATGATATTTCTCTTGATCTTGTTTGTTATAAACGTCGTTCAATGATCACGCCAACGTTATTTGCTTGTGCTACCGCTTTCGGTTTACTTAATTTAAGCCGAAGCCACGTTATTCTAAATCGCTGTTGTAATTGCTCTGCTACCTCATTGGCCACCCGTTCAATCAATAGAAAGGGTTTAGACGCTACATAATCAATAATAAATTCACTGATTTGCGCATAATTAAGCGTTAATTGTACATCATCCGCCGCTGCGGCTTGGCGGGTATCCCACGCCATTTCGACATCAAAAATCAGCTTTTGTTTGATTTGCTGTTCCCAGTCATATACGCCAATTTGTGCAAATACCGTCAAACCTTCAATAAAAATTAAATCTTGCATGGGTTTTCTATACCGTGAGTAACCAAAATTTTTGTGGGCTTATACTACCAACTTTGGGTACAATAGACGAACTCTTTTTACTACGCCATAGGAAATTCCATGAGCCTTTTTGCCTTATTTTATATGCTATTGAGCTACTTACTCGGCTCCATTTCCAGTGCAATTTTATTATGCCGACTTGCCGGCTTACCCGATCCTCGCACATCGGGCTCAAATAATCCGGGTGCAACAAATGTATTACGCATCGGTGGTCGCTGGGTGGCATTAGCCGTATTACTTTGCGATATGTTAAAAGGAACATTGCCCGTTTGGTTGGGTTATTATCTTGGCTTAACTCAATTTGAATTAGGCATGGTGGCACTCGGTGCCTGCCTTGGACATATTTTCCCCATTTTCTTCAAGTTTAAAGGTGGCAAAGGCGTTGCCACTGCCTTCGGTGCCATCGCGCCCATTGCTTGGGGCGTTCTCTTTTCCATGTTAGGCACATGGCTGGTAGTTTTCTTGATCAGCGGCTACTCTTCCCTCAGTGCTGTCATCACTGCACTATTCGTGCCATTTTATGTTTGGTGGTTCAAACCCGAGTTCACTTTTCCTGTGGCATTAGTCTGCTGTCTACTCATCTATCGCCATCATGAAAACATCCAACGCCTCTGGCGCGGACAGGAAGATAAAATGTGGAGTAAGTTAAAAAAATAATCTACGTAAAACACGGCAAAAAACGACCGCACTTCAAAATATGGCGTAAGCAAAAGGAAGATAATCATGAAACAACAACCTGTCGTGGGCCTTCTCTTCGCATTAATCACCGCAATAGCCTGGGGAACGTTGCCTATTGCGTTGAAACAAGTGCTCGCCAACATGAATACGCAGACCATTGTATGGTATCGATTTATCACAGCGAGCGTGGTTTTATTTATTATTCTTTGGCATAAAAATAAACTACCGACAACCGCTAAGCTTGGCTATTATGGCTGGTTAGCTATCATTGGTATTGTAGGTTTAGCTGGCAACTTCTTCTTATTCAATAACGCGTTGAATTATATTGAACCATCCATTGCGCAAATTTTTATCCCTTTATCTTCTTTCGGAATGTTAATCTGTGGTGTATTTGTTTTTAAAGAAAAGCTTGGCGTGCATCAAAAAATTGGCTTGGTCTTATTACTGATTGGATTAGGCTTATTTTTCAATGACCGTTTAGCTATTTTCACTGAACTAAACACCTACTCCACTGGAGTTTTTATCAGTATTAGTGCTGCTTTAGTTTGGGTCGTCTATGGCATGGCGCAAAAATTAATGCTTCATAAATTTAGCTCACAGCAAATTCTATTTATGATTTACTTGGGTTGCGTTTTTGTATTTATGCCCTTTGCTGAATTTTCTCAAGTCGAAAACCTTACACCATTTACATTTGGATGTTTTATTTATTGCTGCCTCAACACGCTCTTCGGTTATGGTGCCTATGCCGAAGCGCTCAACCGGTGGGAAGTATCGAAAGTTAGCGTAGTTATCACTTTGGTGCCGTTATTCACCATTTTATTTTCCCACTTAGCTCACTACATTGATCCCTCGGATTTTATTGCCCCTGAACTCAATACTATTAGCTATATTGGTGCATTAATTGTTGTTTGTGGTGCGGTTTTATCGGCTATAGGACATAAATTATTTGCTTATCGCGCATAAATTAATTATTAACTTAAATATAGATTTATCTTAAGCCTCCTCAAATTAAACTAACATTAAATCAACAAAAAAGGCTACGTTAAAAAAACGCAGCCTTTTATTTAACGATAACAATTTAATTCTTGAAAATTAAATTATTCCCTATCAATTACTTGATAATTTTAGCTACCACGCCAGCGCCTACTGTACGGCCACCTTCACGG
>NZ_CALIWN010000015.1:0-40519 GCF_938046485.1 uncultured Aggregatibacter sp.
GCGAAACCATTTGATCATATGACAAGATGTGTATCCACCTTAACTTAATGATTTTTACCAAAATCATTAGGGGATTCATCAGTGCTCTGCGCTCTTTTTGCGTCGCCTGCGAAACCTTCAATTTTCGTGAGACTGTGCAGCGTTTGGCGACGTCTTTGCAAGTGGTAACTCGCACGATCACCGAGTTGGAAGAATTGCTGGACGAAAGACGGTTTTAACGCAGCTAACGGAATATCCCCCCGAATTTAGCAAAATTTTTGCCGAAAATCACGCAATTTCCGGCGGAAAGCAAGCGTTTATTTGCTTCCCCAAAATTGAGCGAGAAAGCGATGTATGGTGTGGTGTATATCATCTTGCCGCCAATGCCGCATAACGATCAAATGTTGTTTGAATTACTGACCGCACTTCCCTTTTCTTTTCTAGCGATTTCCACGCTTTTCGGGTACAATCCGCCAGTTAAATTTAATGACTTTTGAATGAGAAAACTGACTGATTTATGAAGAATATTCGCAACTTTTCTATTATTGCCCATATTGACCACGGTAAATCCACCTTATCTGATCGTTTAATTCAAACCTGTGGGGGACTTTCAGATCGTGAAATGGAAGCGCAAGTGCTCGATTCTATGGATTTGGAGCGCGAACGCGGGATTACCATCAAGGCACAAAGCGTAACGCTGAACTACAAAGCCAAAGATGGCGAAACCTATCAACTGAATTTTATCGACACACCGGGACACGTTGACTTTTCTTATGAAGTATCTCGCTCTCTTGCGGCTTGTGAAGGGGCATTATTGGTAGTCGATGCCGGACAAGGTGTAGAAGCACAAACGTTGGCAAACTGTTACACCGCTATCGAAATGAACTTGGAAGTGGTGCCGATTTTAAACAAAATTGACTTGCCGGCGGCCGATCCTGAACGTGTTGCGGAAGAAATTGAAGATATTGTGGGAATTGATGCCATGGAAGCCGTGCGTTGTTCGGCTAAAACGGGCGTGGGCATTGAAGACGTATTAGAAGAAATTGTTGCCAAAATTCCGGCACCGGAAGGTGACCCAAATGCGCCATTACAGGCATTAATTATTGACTCTTGGTTTGATAATTATTTGGGTGTAGTGTCTTTGGTTCGCATTAAAAACGGCACGTTACGCAAAGGCGATAAAATCAAAGTGATGTCCACCGGTCAATCATATAACGTCGATCGTTTGGGGATTTTTACGCCGAAACAAGTGGATACCACTGTATTAAATTGCGGTGAAGTTGGTTGGGTCGTTTGTGCCATTAAAGATATTTTAGGCGCACCGGTGGGAGATACCTTAACGCTACACAATAATCCGGCAAGTTCCGTTTTACCGGGCTTTAAGAAAGTTAAACCACAGGTTTACGCCGGCTTATTCCCGGTCAGCTCTGATGATTATGAAGCATTCCGTGATGCGCTCGGTAAATTAAGTTTAAATGACGCCTCCTTGTTCTATGAACCGGAAAATTCCACCGCACTTGGCTTCGGTTTCCGCTGTGGTTTCCTTGGGCTGTTGCACATGGAGATTATTCAAGAACGTTTGGAGCGTGAGTACGATTTAGATTTAATCACGACGGCACCAACCGTGGTCTATGAAGTGGAATTAACCAATGGTGAGGTAGTCTATGTGGACAGTCCGTCAAAACTGCCGCCGTTAAACAATATTGCTGAAATTCGTGAACCCATTGCGGAATGTAATATGCTATTGCCACAAGAATATCTCGGCAATGTGATTACCCTTTGCGTTGAAAAACGTGGCGTGCAAACCCATATGGTTTATCACGGCAATCAAGTGGCGCTGACTTATGAAATTCCAATGGGCGAAGTGGTACTGGATTTCTTTGATCGCCTGAAATCCACCTCGCGCGGTTATGCGTCTTTAGATTACGGCTTCAAACGCTTCCAAACGGCAGATATGGTGCGCGTGGATATTATGATCAATGGTGATCGTGTCGATGCGTTAGCGTTAATTGTACATAAAGACAATGCACCGTATCGCGGTCGTGAATTGGTAGAAAAAATGCGTGAACTCATTCCACGTCAACAATTTGATATCGCGATTCAAGCGGCAATCGGCAACCACATTATCGCGCGTTCCACCGTGAAACAATTACGCAAAAATGTGTTGGCAAAATGTTATGGTGGTGATGTCAGCCGTAAGAAAAAATTACTACAAAAACAAAAAGAAGGTAAGAAACGAATGAAACAACTCGGCAATGTTGAAGTGCCACAAGAAGCATTCTTAGCCATCTTACACGTAGGAAAAGACAAATAAGGAAAGTATTCATGTCGAACGTATTTACGATTATTTTAATCGCTGTCGGATATGGTTTGTGGAAAGTATTGGATCATTTTCAATTACCCAATACCTTTTCCATTTTACTCATTATTTTTACCGCACTTTCTGGTGCTGTTTGGTGTTATTTGCGCTTTGGCGTGTTACCAAAACGCGCCAGACAAATTGCACGCTTGGAGCAACGCAGTGGCAAACCGTTAAATGACGAGGAAAAAACTCAAATTGAACCGATTTCAGAAAGTTCTGAATTTGTCGCGTCTTTGTTTCCGGTATTAGCTTTTGTATTGATTGTGCGCTCATTTATTTTCGAGCCATTTCAAATCCCCTCTTCTTCCATGGAACCCACATTGCGTATTGGCGATTTCATCTTAGTCAATAAATTTGATTACGGCATTAAAGATCCGGTTTTCCAAAATACGTTGATAAAACGAGGCGAGCCTCAACGTGGTGATGTCATTGTGTTCAAAGCACCGGAATCCCCTAGTACCGACTACATTAAACGTGTTGTCGGCACCCCCGGTGATCGCATAATTTATAACGAAGCGAATCGTCATTTAACCTTGGTTTACGCCAAAGACGGCAAAGAATGTTTGACCGATTGTGAAACCAAAGAATTTAGCTACACGCTGCCTCAACCGAATGAAAATTTCCGTTTTATTTTAGGACGAGATCACAGCGGTAAAGTGCAATACGGCCCTGCACCATTAGAAACCATTGAAACCGGTGATGTGACACACGCCATTCATTGGTATCCACAGCCAATTAACGAAGGATATCGTTATAAAGCCTTTAGCAAACAAGAAAATTATGTAACAGAATGGGTTGTGCCGGAAGGGCAGTATTTTGTCATGGGCGATAACCGTAACAACAGTGAAGATAGCCGTTTTTGGGGCTTTGTACCGTCACAAAATATCGTCGGGAAAGCCACCTATATTTGGCTGAGTTTAAAGAAAGAACAGGATGAATGGCCAACCGGCATTCGTACTGAACGCTTATTCCAAAAAATTCAATAATATGAGAGACCATAATTTAGATCGTTTACAACAAAAAATTGATTACCAATTTCAAAATACCGATCTTCTTAAACAAGCCCTCACCCATAAAAGTGCAGGGCATAAACATAACGAGCGCTTAGAATTTTTAGGCGATGCCATTTTAAACTTAACCATTGCCGATGCCTTATTTCATCAATTTCCCAAGTGCAACGAAGGAGAACTCAGTCGAATGCGGGCAACATTGGTGCGTGAGCCAACCTTAGCGATTTTAGCGCGCGATTTCCAGTTGGGAGACTATCTTTCACTGGGACAAGGAGAATTAAAAAGTGGCGGATTTCGTCGTGAATCTATTTTAGCTGATTGCGTAGAAGCCATTATTGGTGCGATTTCGTTAGATAGCAGCCTCACTCACGCCACTAAAATCATAACCCGTTGGTATCAACCTTTATTAAAAGAGATTCAACCGGGCGATAACCAAAAGGATGCGAAAACCCGTTTACAAGAATATTTGCAAGGCAAAAAACTTCCTGTGCCGACATACAATATTGTGAATATTCAAGGGCAAGCCCATAACCAATTATTTGTTGTGGAATGTTCCATTAAAAATGATGACCGCACTTTTATCGGCAAAGGTTCCAGTCGCCGTAAAGCAGAACAAGCGGCAGCAGAACAAATTCTTCAAGAGCTAAATATCAAATGACAGAACAACTTGAAACGTATTGTGGCTTTATTGCCATTGTAGGTCGTCCGAACGTAGGGAAATCCACCTTACTGAACAAAATTCTTGGACAAAAAATTTCTATTACATCGCGCAAAGCGCAAACGACCCGCCATCGTATTGTGGGCATTAAAACTGAAGGTCCGTATCAGGAAATTTACGTGGATACGCCGGGGCTGCATATTGAGGAAAAACGCGCTATCAACCGTTTAATGAACCGTGCCGCCAGCAGTGCGATTACTGATGTGGATTTAGTCATTTTTGTGGTAGATGGCACTCATTGGAATGATGACGATGAAATGGTACTGAACAAACTGCGCAAAACCAATGTGCCGGTTGTCCTTGCCATTAATAAAATCGATAACATTAAGCATAAAGATGATTTATTGCCATTTATTACGGAAATTAGCCATAAATTTACCTTTACCGATATCGTGCCGATTTCTGCTGAAAAAGGGAATAATTTAGAGGTGATTGAAAACATTGTGCGTCAATCTTTGCGCCCGGGTGTGCACCATTTCCCGGAAGATTATGTCACCGATCGTTCTCAACGTTTTATGGCATCAGAAATTATTCGCGAAAAATTAATGCGCTTTATGGGGGAAGAATTACCTTATTCTGTCACCGTAGAAATCGAGCAATTTAAGGTAAACGAACGCGGAACTTATGAAATTAATGCCCTGATTTTGGTTGAGCGTGACGGACAGAAAAAAATCGTCATTGGCCATAAAGGTGAAAAATTGAAAAAAATCGGTATGGAAGCCCGTTTAGATATGGCGCGTTTATTTGATAATAAAGTCCATTTGGAACTTTGGGTGAAAGTGAAATCCGGCTGGGCAGACGATGAGCGCGCTTTGCGAAGTCTGGGGTATATGGAAGACTAACTTTCAGCTAAACACCATCACTTGATTTAACTCACTTCATACTTCAAAAATCCCCTAAGACTGTCGCCTTAAGGGATTTTTATTAATCATTACACTTCTTCGTTTTCTTCAGAGAAACGCTCAATGCGAGCGCCAATACCCCGAAGTTTTTCTTCAATGCGTTCATAACCACGATCGATATGATAGATACGATCAACAATGGTTTCACCGGTTGCAATACAGCCGGCAAGAACCAAACTGATAGAAGCGCGTAAATCCGTTGCCATGACTTCTGCGCCGGATAAATGATCAACACCGTGGCAGATTGCCGTGTTACCTTCAATTTCAGCTTTGCCGCCCATCCGAATCAATTCAGGAATATGCATAAAACGATTTTCAAAAATGGTTTCCGTAATGATGCTGGTTCCATTTGCTACCATGTTTAGCAAGGTGAACTGTGCTTGCATATCCGTTGGGAATCCCGGGTAAGGTGCGGTGCGAATATTCACAGCTTTCGGACGATTACCCAGCATATCGAGTGTAATCGTCTCTTCCGTTACATCCACTTGAGCGCCGGCCTCACGCAATTTATCAATTACCGCATCCAGTGTATCGGCTTTGGTATGTTTACAAACGATTCTCCCACCGGAAATCGCGGCAGCCACAAGAAAGGTACCTGTTTCAATTCGATCCGGCACAACACTGTGTTCACAACCGGTTAAACGATCTACCCCTTCGATAGTAATCGCGTCTGAACCGGCACCGCTAATTTTAGCACCCATTTTATTTAAGAATTCTGCCGTATCGGCAATTTCCGGTTCGCGTGCGGCATTTTCAATTACCGTTGTGCCTTTAGCTAGGGTTGCAGCAATCATAATGGAAAGAGTGGCGCCAACACTCACTTTTTCCATCACAATACGCGTACCACTTAAACGTCCATTGACGTGCGCTTTTACATAACCGTCTTCAAGAACAATTTGAGCACCAAGGCGTTCTAAACCGCTAATGTGTAAATCCACAGGACGGGCACCGATAGAACATCCGCCCGGCAGAGAGACTTGCCCTTGGTTAAAACGAGCGACTAAAGGAGCAAGCGCCCAAATGGAGGCACGCATGGTTTTAACTAATTCATAAGGCGCAACAAAGTGATCGATTTTAGACGCATCTAAGCTCACAACACCTTGCTCATTGCGCGTTACCACAACACCGAGTTGGCGTAAGATTTTTAGTGTTGTTTCAATATCTTTAAGATCAGGCACATTGGTTAATGTGACAGGTTCTGTCGCTAAAATTGCAGCAAAAAGAATGGGTAATGCCGCATTCTTCGCACCGGAAATTTCTACGGTGCCTTTTAAACAAGATTGACCATAAACACGAAATTTTTGCATGAGAATACCCTGTAGGAATTAAGCCGGTGAATTAAGTAAACGTTCGCGTTTCCATTTTTCAACGGTATAAGTGCGGATGGAAAGTGCGTGGATTTCATTGCTGGAAATATGATCCAACAATGGCGCATAAATCATTTGCTGCTGTTTAACTTTAGATAACCCGGCAAACTGATCGCTAACTGCGATCACGCCATAATGGGCATTTTCACCTTGGACATAAACTTCATCAAGCTGAAGTGCTTCTTTTAAAATTCGTTCAATTTCTTGCGTTTCCATTAACGATTTCCATTTTGCGGGATAAATTGTGCAATCCAATCGGATAATCCGAAAAGATCAGCTAATGTTAGTAATTGTGATGGTGGATTTTGCAGAATTTGTCTCTGCGCTTTTGTTAACAAGGTTTGGTTATGTTGTAAAAAGTCACAGAGTAATGCAAAACCGGCGGAGTCAATACGGGTAATTTGGCTTAAATCCCAAACAATCATTTGCCCGTCTAACTGCCCTTCCAATAAAAAAGAAGCACGTTGTTGCCAAAGTGGCAACAACGTGTTACGAGATAACTCTCCTGATAATTGGAGCGTCATTTTACCATCATTTACCTGTGATTCCCAATGTAAACTTTGTGTCTCTTGCATGGATTATTTGCTCAACGTAATTGGTGTATCCGCTGATTTTTGTAGCTGTGCAGTCAATGCATCCAGCCCTTGTTTACGAATGATTGGGCTCCATTCTTGCTGTTTGGTATTCACCATGCTTGCACCACCGGCTGTCATGTCATACACCTGCCATTGACCGGTTTTGCTATTTTTATACCAATAGAAATCCACGTTTAAAGGCGGTTGATTATTCGGTTGCGCCACTTTAACGTTCACGGTCGCAAGGCTTGCAGATTCTTCCTTCATTTTGCCGATTTGAATACTTTGATCGCTATACATGGTTAACACTTGTGCATAAACCTGCTCGATGTATTTATCCAAAACGGCAAAGTAACGATCCCGCTCTTCTTGAGTTACGGTTTTATAGTTTTGTCCTAAAATTTTAGAGCCGGCATACTTTACATGAACATACGGCATTAAATCTTGGCGCACAATTGTTCTGAGGTAATTCGGATCTTGTTTAATTTTACTTTGGTTCGCTTTAATATCGCTAAACAGTTTTGCCGACACTTTTTGCGTTAAATCATAGGGCGTATCTTCCGCCATCACTTGTTGCACGGCAAAAAGTGCGGTGAAAATAACTAACGTTTTTGCTAACCAGCGTTTTACATTCAGTTTTAACATACATCCTTCTCCTGTAGGTTATGTAATTTAGTGACTTTCGGCGGCGTCATTTGCTTCGCCTTCCGTTTTCTTATCTTCTTTACTACCGTATAAGAACTGGCCGATAAGATCTTCCAGCACCATGGCAGATTTGGTATCAACAATTTTGTCGCCGTCTTTCAGCATCGCAATTTCACCGTCGTCAAAACCGACATTTAATGCAATGTACTGTTCGCCCAATAATCCTGAGGTTTTAATGGATAACGAACTGGTTTCAGGAATCTTGTTGTATTCTTGATTAATCGCAATCGTTACTTTCGGCAAATACGTTTTCGGATCCAATTCAATATTGGATACGCGCCCAACCACGACACCGCCTACTTTAAGTGGCGCACGCACTTTTAGTCCGCCGATATTATCGAAAGTTGCATAGACTTGGTAAGATTTTGTTTCACTAAAGCCTTGTACGTTAGCAACTTTTAGGCCTAAAAAAACAAGCGAGGCAATGCCTAAAAGCAAAAATAAACCCACCCAAAATTCATATTTAATTGTTTGTCGCATACTCTTTCCTTACAAACAGAGATTAATTTGCACCGAACATCATCGCTGTCAGCACAAAGTCTAAACCCAATACCACTAATGACGCATGAACTACCGTTCTCGTCGTGGCTTTACTAATACCTTCGGACGTTGGCATACAGTCATACCCGTTAAATAACGCAATCCATACAACAGCAATGGCAAAAAAGACGCTTTTGATTGTGCCGTTTAGAATATCATGTTCCCATGTGACTGCGTTTTGCATAACAGACCAAAAACTACCGGCATCCACGCCTTTCCAGTCAACCCCGACTAAAGAACCGCCCCAAATTCCAATGGCGATAAAAATCATGGAAAGAAGCGGCATGGCAATAATTCCTGCCCAAAAACGCGGTGCAATCACCCGACGCAACGGATCGACCGCCATCATTTCCAAGCTGGATAATTGTTCGGTGGCTTTCATTAAACCAATTTCTGCCGTTAGGGCAGAACCGGCTCGACCGGCAAATAAAAGTGCGGTCACCACCGGGCCTAATTCTCGCAACAAGGATAAGGCGACTAATTGCCCGAGGCTGGTTTCTGCGGAAAAATCCACTAAAACCACATAGCCTTGTAACCCAAGCACCATGCCAATAAATAAACCGGAAAGCATGATGATTAATAAAGATTGCACGCCAAGAACATGCAGTTGCTTAATAAGAAGTGGGAAATGCTTCGTCACTTGCGGTTTCCCAACTAATGCGCCGAACAATAAAAAGCCGGCACGACCTAGCGCCCGTACAAAATTAATCACATTGCGCCCGAGGGCTGAAATGAAATTCACTAACATTCAAACAACTCCTCAATATAATTCGGTGCAGGGTAATGAAAATGCACCGGACCGTCTGCTTGACCTTGTAGGAACTGAGTCACCTGAGGATCTTGGCTTGCCAGCAGCTGCTCGGAAGTGCCTTCCGCGATAACGTGTTTATCCGCGATAATATAAGCATAATCCGCAATGCTTAACACTTCTTGCACATCGTGCGACACCACGATCGATGTGAGATTTAAGGCTTCGTTTAACCGTTTAATGAGGCTGAGAATCACCCCCATACTAATCGGATCCTGCCCGGTGAACGGTTCATCGAACATCATTAAATCCGGATCTAATGCTATCGCGCGGGCAAGGGCGGCACGCCGAGCCATCCCTCCGGAAAGTTCGGAGGGCATTAAATCAGCTGCACCACGTAAGCCAACCGCTTCCAATTTCATTAACACGATCTGACGAATTAATGACGGTGGCAAATTCGTATGCTCACGAATCGCAAATGCCACATTATCGAAAGTAGAAATATCGGTAAACAATGCGCCCGATTGAAATAGCATTCCCATGCGTTTGCGCACTTCATAAAGTTCACGATTTGACAGTTTGCAAATATCTTGCCCATCAAACAAAATTTCCCCCTCGGTCGGCAACAACTGCCCACCAATGAGTTTTAATAACGTGGTTTTACCAATGCCGGAAGGCCCCATAATGGCAGTAATTTTGCCCTTGGGAACCCTCAGATTAAGATCCTTATAAATAATTCGATCGCCACGCTTAAATGTCAGATGTTTAACTTCAATTAAAGATTCGTTCATAACACATTCGTTGCAAATAATAAGAGGCTATAAAATCGCCACTAACTAAAATAAGCTGCGATACTCTATGAAATTCCACTGAATGTCAAATAGAATTATCTGAATTTACCCATCGATTTTCCTTGCCGATACCTTGGTATCCTATATAAAAACATCATAAAATCAGACCGCACTTTTACATGCTTTTCACAAAACTGTGCTATGATTGCGCCTTCTTATTAACTAGACTGACTTAACATAGGCTTATGAATATTCGCTGGAATATTATTTTATCGGTCATTGCGCTGGGGTTATTAGCTTGGTTTTATCGTTTAAATCAAGACGATAACCATTTAACTGAACTCATTAAATCAGAAGATCGGCCGGAATATATCGGACAAAAAATGGAGACTGTCGTTTATTCGCCTAGCGGTAAAAAGCAATACCTCGCCACCTCTTTGCAAGTGGAATACTACACGGCTGACGGGCATACCGACTTTCAACAACCTAAAGTGACATTACTCGAGCTGAATGTCCCCAATGCCAATACCGAAGAAAAAGAAAGCTGGGAACTCCGTGCCGATAAAGCGAGATTAACCAAAGATAATATGTTGTATTTAGAGGGCAATGTGGTGGCACAAAGCCTCTCTCCCCTCTCCCGTTTACAGCGCATTGAAACCGAAAGTGCGGTGGTAAATTTAACAACGCAGGATATTCGTTCGGACAAAATGGTTACGCTCAACGGGCAAAATTTTAGTTCGACCGGCTTGAAATTAACGGGCAATTTGCAACAACAAGTGGCTAATTTAAAAGAACAGGTAAAAACACATTATGAAATTAATAAGCAATAAACTTTTCCTTGCTTCCACATTAACTTTAATCGCTTTCTCCGCATTCGCGTTAAAAGACGATACCAATCAACCGATTAACATAGTATCCGATAACCAATCGTTGGATATGAACAGCCGTGTGGTCACCCTCAGTAATAACGTGGTGATTACACAGGGTTCTATTCTTGTCAAAGCGGATAAAGTGATCATTACCCGTCCGGAAGAAAACGCCAATAAGAAAGATACTGTTGAAGCTTTTGGCAATCCTGTTACGTTTCATCAAATGATGGATGATGGCAAACCGGTGGACGGTAAAGCCAATAAAGTGTTTTATGATTTGAGTACAGAATTTTTAACCTTAACCGGCAACGCCGAATTAAAGCAATTAGATAGTAAAATTAGTGGCAATGTCATTACTTATGATGTGAAAAAACAACAGTTGAAAGCGAACGGTTCTTCCGGCTCTCGTGTAAAAACTGTCTTAATTCCAAACCAATTAAATAATGCTAAAGGCAAGAAATAAGGTGAAACATGGCGATTCTGTCTGCTGAAAATTTAGCGAAAAGCTACAAAAAACGCCAAGTGGTTTCTGATGTAAGTTTAACCGTCAACTCCGGTGAAATTGTCGGTTTACTCGGGCCAAATGGCGCCGGAAAAACAACCACGTTCTACATGGTGGTTGGCTTGGTAAATCATGATCAAGGCAAAATTCGAATTGATGAAGAAGACATCAGTTTGTTGCCAATGCACAATCGCGCGCAAAAAGGCGTAGGTTATTTACCACAGGAAGCCTCTATTTTTCGCCGCTTGACTGTGTATGAAAATTTAATGGCCGTATTAGAAATACGCAAAGATCTGACCGCACTTCAACGTCGTGAACGTGCCGATGAGTTGATTGATGAATTCAACATTGGTCATATTCGAGACAATCTAGGGCAATCACTCTCCGGTGGCGAACGTCGTCGCGTGGAAATTGCGCGTGCCTTGGCAGCAAATCCGAAGTTCATTTTATTAGATGAACCTTTTGCCGGCGTTGATCCTATTTCGGTGATTGATATTAAGAAAATTATCAAAGACTTACGTGATCGTGGCTTAGGTGTGCTGATTACCGATCACAATGTGCGGGAGACGCTCGATGTGTGTGAGCGCGCCTATATTGTGAGTTCCGGTAAAATGATTGCTACCGGCACACCTACTGAAATTATGAATAACAAATTGGTAAAAGACGTGTATTTAGGTGCAGATTTCCAACTATAGCTTATGAAATTTACCGAATTATTAACGCCTCAAACCCTTCGTCAGGGAATGATTTCTTCCAGCAAAAAACGGGTGTTTGAATCTATCGCGCGCATTGTGGAAGAACAATTACCCATGGAAAATGGGGAACAATATTATTTTGATTGTTTATTTAATCGTGAAAAATTAGGCAATTCCGGTTTAGGCGGTGGCGTTGCGATGCCTAAAGGCCGTCTGCCACAAGGTACAAAACCCATTGGTGTGTTTATTCAATTAGAAACCCCCATTGAGTATGATGCTGCCGACAAACGGGATGTGGATTTAATTTTTGCGGTATTAATTCCGGAAAATATGTGTAGCGATTATGCCCAGTGTCTGCCGAAATTGGCGGACTCTTTAATGGATAAATCACTATGCAAACAACTGCGTTCGGCAAAAAGTGCGGATGAAATTTGGAAAATTTTTCTGCATTATGATCAATGTGAAAATGAGCCGTCAGAATCCGATGAGGAAGATACGCCAATCTCAATGCTGGATAACGCGGAAGAGTAAGTGCCATTTGAACGAATCAAGGGGAACATCATGGAAATTATCATCATTAGCGGACGGTCGGGTGGCGGTAAATCCGTCGCATTAAGAGCGTTAGAAGATATGGGCTATTATTGCGTGGATAATTTGCCATTGGATTTACTGCCAAAATTAATTGAAATCCTGTCAGTTAGCCAAACGGCCGCTGCGATTAGTTTAGATATTCGCAATTTACCGGCGTCCCCACAAGTGTTGGAAAAGACCATTAATGATCTTCAACAACAGCACAATGTTAAAATTATTTTCTTAGATGCTGATAACAGCACTTTAGTCCGCCGCTACAGCGATTCTCGTCGTTTACATCCGCTTTCTACCCATGATCTTTCTCTGGAAGCCGCCATTGAAGAAGAAGCGAAACAGCTTGACCCTTTAATTCAACAAGCCAACTTGATTATTGATACGGGCGCGTTATCCACCCATGAGCTTGCGGAACGCTTACGTGAATTTTTACGTGGGCATTCTGATAAAGAATTAAAAATCGTGGTAGAGTCTTTCGGATTTAAATACGGCATTCCACTTGATGCGGATTATGTATTTGATGTGCGCTTTCTGCCTAATCCACACTGGAACCACGCCTTGCGACCGCTGACAGGATTAGATGAGCCGGTGGCGGAATTTTTAAATAAACACAATGATGTACACCAATTTATTTATCTAACCCGCACTTATATCGAAACTTGGTTACCCTTGCTGGAACAAAATAATCGCAGTTATTTAACCATTGCTATCGGATGCACCGGTGGAAAACATCGCTCCGTTTATATTGCTGAACAGCTGGGAAGATATTTCCAAGACAAAGGCAAAAACGTCAAAATTTTACACCGCTCTTTAGAAAAACATAAAAAATAATGCCCTTTCCATATCTAAAGAATGCATGGTCATTTAAAAATACAAAAATAAAAATAGGCGAAATAATGAATTTTATTCCGCCTATTTTGCTATAACACCATGCGAACGCCTTTAATTTCTGCCAATGTTTTATAAAGCGTTTCAATCTGTTCAATATTGTCTGCACGTACCTTGATTGAAACAGAATGATACGTACCTTTGCCGCTTTCTTTCATGGTTGGCGTGTAATCCCCTTTAATGGTTTTATGTACGGTTTGCACAACATCATCAATCAAATCTGCCCGTGCCGCACCGACAACTTTAAATGTAAAATCACAAGGGAATTCAAGTAAATCTTTGAGTTTCTTATTATGTGCAAGATCCGTCAAATTAACGGTTTTATCGTGAGTCATTGTTTTTCCTAAAATAAATAAAAAATTCACCGCACTTCATCACCGCTGATTACATCAAAAAATCAAAAAGTGCGGTCGTTTCTGCCAAGATTTTAAACCTAACTAAATAAACTTTTAATCGTCAAGACCAGCCAATCCCAAACGCGACCTAATATCCCCGCTTCTTTGACTTCTTGCATCACTTGCAAGTTTAAACTGGCAACATCTTTTCCATCCAGTTGGTAAACGACTTTCCCGACGACTTGACCTTTAGCAAGTGGCGCTTCGAGATATTTTTTATCCAACTCATAGCGTGCTTTCAATTCGGTATTTTTACCTTTCGGGATGGTAATAAATCCATCTTGCAGCACACCTAATTGCACGTTATTTTCATCGCCATAATAGACACGCTGTTCGGAAATCGGTTTACCTGCTTCTAATGTTTTAAAGGTCTCAAAGTTCGCAAAACCCCATTGTAATAATTTTTTGCTTTCCACTTCTCGCCCTTTGTAAGTCGGCACACCCATCACGACAGAAATTAAGCGCATATTATTCGGGTTCGTCGCTGAAGCCACCAGATTATAACCGGCTTTATCTGTATGACCGGTTTTCATCCCATCTACATTAATGGTTTTATCCCATAATAAACCGTTGCGGTTTGGTTGCTTAATTTTGTTAAAGGTAAATTCTTTTTCCGCATAAATTTTATATTCTTCCGGCAAATCATGAATAATATGTGAACCGATAATCGCCATATCACGTGCTGAAGAATACTGCCCTTCTTCGTCTAAGCCATGCACTGTCGTAAAATTCGTATTTTTTAACCCAAACTGACGCACATATTTGTTCATGCTCTCAATAAAGTTGGCGGTATTACCGGAAATATGCTCTGCCATAGCAACACAAGCATCATTTCCTGACACGATAATAATCCCACGATTCAGATCTGCTACGGAAACCTGTTGGTTTAAATTTAAGAACATTTTTGAGGAGCCCGGGAAATTTTTCCCCCATGCGCTTTCCCCAATGGTTACCATATCTGTGCTATGGATTTTTCCCTGTTTTAATGCTTGCCCCACGACATAGCTAGTCATCATTTTGGTTAATGAGGCGGGATATTGTCTTTGATCCGGATTCAATGCCGCTAACACCGCACCGGAATTGTAGTCCATTAAAATATAGGTTTGTGCGTTAATTTGTGGCGTAGTTACATCGTAGGCTACGTCATTTGCATTTGCGATAAAGGAGGCACTGAGCATTCCGGTAAGAAGTGCGATTTTTGTTTTTGTCGCGATATGATGAAACATAATATTAAACATCCTAGATTAGGTCATTATTTGTTGTAAGCATACACAATTAAAGGCTCGGAATGTTTCCATTGTCTCAATTGTGTTTTGAGTTTTTCTATTTCATTTTTTGATTTAAAAGGGCCAAAGTGAACATTGTATTTTTTACCCTGCGCAATCATTTCCGCTTTAATATTTTTTGATGATAATTGCTTAATAATTTTTTCAGCCTCTTTTTTGCTGGGAATATTCACCATCTTGATTTTATAACTTTCTTTTTTATTCCCTGCCTTATCCTTTTTGGCAATACGATTTTCATCGGTGGAAGCATTATTTTTAGCATTGGGTTTTAACCGTTTTAAGCCCTCCACATTTTTTGCTGATTTTGCCAATGTGGCACTCCCCGGCCCGGAAATATCGCCATTGGTATGCACGTGAAGGGCTTCAATCTTAACTAACCCCATTCCATAATTCACAATCCCGATTTCCTTTGCCGCCGCATGGGATAAATCAATAATGCGATCTTTAGCAAACGGTCCTCTGTCATTAATCCGTACAATGACTTTCCGCTTGTTATACATATTAGTCACTACCGCATAGGAATTAAGCGGAAGTGTCTTATGGGCTGCCGTGTATAGGGTGGAATCATAAGGCTCCCCCGTTGAAGTCGGGCGTCCATTAAATTTATGATGATAATAACTTGCAATACCTTTTTTCGTATATTCCTTGGCAGATTCAGGTGGATGCGTTACATAGACTTCACCATTGACTTCATAGGTTTTAGGCGAGTTAGATAACTGACGATAGATTAAACTCGGCCCTTGTATCCCATATAATTTTTTAGTTTCCGCTTGCACAGAAAGTGCGGTCAAACACAGAAACAAAAAAAGCACGTATGTTACAGTTTGTTTTATATTCATAGAAGTTATCCCCTTCTGTCGAGTTATCTAACTAAGAAAACTGAAAACTTAATGAGTTCCCTTCAGAAAGTGTTCTTTGTGAGTATGAATCGACATAATTAGTCCGAAACCTGCCATAATCGCCACATAAGAGGTGCCGCCATAACTCACCAACGGCAACGGCACGCCTACCACCGGTAAAATGCCACTGACCATACCAATATTCACAAAAACATAAACAAAGAAAATTAACGTTAATGCGCCAACTAAAATGCGTCCGAATGCACTTTGTGCACTCACACCAATCATGAGACCGCGCGCAATAATAAATAAGTAAATCGCTAGTAAAATTAAAAAGCCCACCATCCCATATTCTTCACTTAATACAGCAAAAATGAAATCCGTATGCGGTTCCGGTAAAAATTCTAATTGGGATTGCGTGCCTTGCATCCAGCCTTTACCCCATAAGCCACCTGAACCGATAGCAATTTTGGACTGCCAAATGTGGTATCCCGCTCCCAATAAATCTTTTTCCGGATCAAAAAGGGTTAATACGCGAGCACGTTGATAATCGTGCATTAAGTAAAACCACATAATAGGGATAAAGCCGGCAAGCCCGATAATTGCGGCTAAAATCAGCCACCAACTCATCCCCGCCAAAAATATCACAAATAACCCTGAGCCGCTAACCAATACGGAAGTCCCTAAATCCGGCTGAACTGCCACCAGCAGGGTCGGCACAATAATAATGATTAAGGCAATAAAGGTTTCTTTCAGTTTAATCGGTTGTGGGCGATTCCCTAAATATACTGCCACCATTAATGGCACCGCCAACTTCACAATCTCCGACGGCTGAAAACGCACGATCCCTAAATCTAACCACCGTTGCGCGCCCTTACTCGTTGCTCCAATTAAATCTACTAAAATGAGCATCGCAATTCCAAGCCCAAATAAATAAGGTGCAATGCGCTTATAAAAATTAGGCGAAAGCTGTGCCATTACGAGCATGACCGCAAACCCTAAAACAACCTGAATAATACGGCTCTGAAACATCGCCTCATTCGCGCCGGACGCGCTATATAACACCAGCATGCCGTAACCGGTAATCACGACTAGACCAATAAATAACCACAAATCAATGTGCAGGCGACGCCATAATTTCTGCCAAACCTGACGCTCATTCATTTTCATTTGTTGATACTCCTGCCGGCATAAAGTCAGTGGGTTCGCCCATGAGCGGTTCACTTGTCTGTCTAAAATAATAATCCATGATTTTTCTCACCAGCGGTGCGGCATTACTTGACCCGCCTCCGGCATTTTCTAAAATAATGGACACCACCACTTTGGGGTTGTCATAGGGTGCAAAAGCAGTAAACCACGCATGGTCATGTAATTCTTTTTTTAGCGCACCGGCATTATAACTTTGATTTTCTTTTAAACTAAATACTTGCGCCGTGCCGGATTTGCCTGCCACCCGATAAGGCGCACCGGCAAACGCTTTACGACCGGTACCTGCCGCCGAGTTCACGACGTTATACATGCCGCGTTTTGCGACATCCCAATAATATTGCTTAGGCTCGGTAATATCAGCGTATAATTTCGGATCTTGATAAGGTTCAATCGTTGTTCCCTCAATACGTTTCATTAAATGAGGCGTCATGACTTTACCGTTATTCACTAATATACTGGTGGCTTTCGCTAATTGAAGTGGCGTAGCCGTCCAATACCCTTGCCCAATTCCCACAGAAATCGTATCGCCTTGCACCCAAGGCTTTTTGTAACGTTTCTGTTTCCATTCCCGAGTGGGCATATTGGCACTGGTTTCCTCTTGAATATCAATACCGGTCGGCACACCAAAGCCAAACCGTTTCATCCAACCGGATAAACGATCAATGCCTAAATTATAGGCGGTTTGATAAAAATAGGTATCCGACGATTCGGTAATTGCCTTATTCAAATCCGTCATACCATGCCCGCCACGACGCCAATCACGGAAGCGTTTTGTGGTATTCGGCAACACCCAGTAACCGGGGTCAGAAATGGTCATTTCCGGCGTAATCACGTTCTCCTGCAACGCCGATACCGCAATAAACGGTTTCACCGTCGATGCCGGCGGATACGCGCCTTGGGTCACACGACTATACAAGGGGCGATTCGGATCATTTAATAAACGACGATAATCTTCACCGGAAATACCATCTACAAACAAATTATTATCATAACTTGGCACTGAAACCATCGCTAATACGCTATTATCTTTCGGATCCATCACCACAACTGCCCCTTTTTGCCCCGCCAAGAGATCAGTAATATAAAGCTGCAAATTTAAATCAATCGTGAGATGAATGCTCTTGCCGGCGACAGCCGGTTGTTCGCGTAATTTACGAATCACTTTGCCGCGACTATTCACTTCCACTTCTTCAAAACCGGTGGTGCCATGCAGCGCATCTTCATAATAACGCTCAATACCTAACTTACCTAAATCATGCGTGCCTGAATAGTTGGCAAATTTTTCTTCTTTTTTTAATCGTTCGACATCACGATCGTTAATTTTAGAGACATACCCTAAAATGTGCGTTAACGGCTCGCCGTATAAATAATGCCGTTTAAAATAAGGTTTCACATCCAAACTTGGAAAATTGTATTGGTTTACTGAAAAACGCGCGATTTGCTCTTCCGTCAAATTAGGCTTTAATAAAATTGGGGTATAGCGTGAAGAACGTTGACGTTCTTTTTTAAAATTCTCAATATCGGTATCGGTTAAACCGACCAACACTTTCAATTCTTCAAAAGTGCGGTCTAAATTTTCCACTTTTTCCGGCACAATATACAATCCGAAAAAGGTTAAATTTTCAGCTAAAATTTGCCCATTACGATCATAAATTAATCCACGTGTCGGCGGTAACGGCAACAATTTAATTCGATTGCCATTAGAACGGGTTTGATAGCTGTCGTAATTCACCACCTGCAAATCGTAAAGATTTAAGATTAAAATTACTGATAACGCCAACACCCCGATAAATGACACCAAGGCGCGACGAGCAAATAAATTGCGCTCGGCCTTTTTATCACGAATCGGATCGTATTGTGGTTGCGACAATAATTTTTTTAAGTTCATTTATTCTCGATGATAAGGATGATTGGTGGTTAACGACCACGCACGGTATAAGCTCTCTGCGACAACCACGCGCACTAACGGATGTGGCAAGGTTAAAGGCGATAGCGACCAACTTTGTTCAGCGGCTGCCTTACATTCAGGTGAAAGTCCTTCCGGTCCGCCAATTAACAAACACAGATCACGTCCATCATTTTTCCAACTTTCTAATTGTTGGGCAAGTTGCTCAGTGGTCCAAGGTTTGCCGGGAATATCCAGCGTCACGATTTTGCCCTTGCCGGCCGCCGCCAACATGGCTTTGCCTTCCTGTTCCAAAATCCGTTTAATATCCGCGTTTTTGCCCCGCTTACCGGCAGGAATTTCAATCAACTCAAAAGGCATTTCTTTCGGAAAACGACGTTGATATTCCTCAAAGCCTGTGGTTACCCACGCCGGCATTTTGGTTCCAACGGCAATTAACTGAATTTTCACCTTATCTCCTCAAAAAACAACGCAAAAAACGACCGCACTTTATATGTTTTAATATGCCTTATGCCCAAAGTTTTTCTAATTGATACATCTCACGGCTTTCCGCCTGCATGATATGTACAATAGCTTCACCTAAATCCACTACGACCCAATCAGCCGTTTCTTTGCCTTCATCACCAAATACATCAATGCCGGCAAGCTTACATTCGGTGATTAATTTCTGCGCTAAGGAAGACACATGACGGGAAGAGGTGCCGGTGCATAAAATCATGGTATCGGTGATAGATGACTTCCCTTTTACGTTTAACGGTAAAATGTCGGTGGCTTTTAAATCCTCTAATTTATTCACCACAAACTCGACTAACGACATATTTTCTCCTCAATTCAAAAAACGGCGAATTTTAGCATTGAATAAAATCAACGCCAATCCTTTGGCTAGCGTTTCGCGCGAAACGGCTTACGACGTTGATTGTTCGGCGCGCTAGAATTGCCTTCCCGTTTCAAGCGATAAGGCTTTGGAATATCCTGCAACAACGCATTCGGATCATATTGACTCACCGGAATACTGTGCCCAATGTATTCCTCAATCGCCGGGAGATTCATGGCGTATTGTTCACAAGCAAAGCTAATGGAAATCCCGCTTTCGCCTGCACGGCCGGTACGCCCAATGCGATGAACATAATCTTCCCGATCATCCGGCAAGTCATAGTTAAACACATGGGTGACCTCTGCAATGTGTAATCCACGTGCCGCCACATCGGTCGCCACTAAAATATCCAACTCGCCATCGGTAAATTGTTTCAACAAAGAAAGGCGTTTTTTCTGCGCCACATCGCCGGTTAACAAACCAACACGGTGTCCATCCGCGGCTAAATAGCCCCAAATCGCCTCACATTGATGTTTCGTGTTGGCAAAAATAATGCAACGCTCCGGCCATTCTTCTTCTAACAACGTGAGCAATAGCGGAATTTTATCTTGGTTAGATGGGTAAAATAATTCTTCTTTAATTTGCTGCCCGGTTTTTTGTTCCGGCTCAATTTCCACGTATTCCGGGTCATTCATATCTTCAAAGGCAAGTTCGCGCACTTTGTAAGACAGCGTGGCGGAGAACAGCATCGTCAGACGTTGTTGCGGAGGCGGACATTTACGCAACAAATAACGAATATCGCGAATAAAACCTAAATCAAACATCCGATCCGCTTCATCCAATACCACCGTTTGAATCTGATCCAAGCGGATAATGCCCTGCTTCACATAATCAATGACGCGTCCGGTTGTGCCAATAAGCACATCTACGCCATTTTCAATGGCTTTTAATTGCTTGTCATAGCCATCCCCGCCATAAGCAAGTGCGGTCTTAAATTTCGTTGTTTTTAAGAAAATCTGTGCATCATGTTCAATTTGCACCGCCAATTCACGGGTCGGTGCCAAAATCAACGCACGCGGTTGATTCTTATCCGTCTCGGTTGGGTGAGTTAATAAATGATGAAAAAGTGCGGTCAAAAATGCGATGGTTTTTCCCGTGCCGGTTTGCGCTTGCCCTGCCACATCTTTTCCTTGCAATGTTACCGGCAAGGACAACGCCTGAATTGGCGTACAAAATTCAAACCCATTTATCGTTAATGCTTGCAGTACCAAAGGATGCAACGGTAAATCGGCAAAACGTGCCGAACTTAAATAATTCTCTTGCATAATCATCAATTCAATCATAAAAAATTGGCGCTAAGCATAGCATGAACGGGAAAAATCCCCAAAAATTCGGCACAATTAATTTAATGGCTACTGTGAAATACGAAATATCCCTCAAAAAACACCGCTAAAAAGAACCGCACTTTCGATTTTTCCTGCTTAATAAAATTGGAAAAAGACCGTTTAAAACTAGACAGGCTAGTAATTTAATGCTAATTTACGCACCAATTTCAAAATCACCTCTTTTTATTTATATCTAAATATCAAATCTAAACAACTCTCAAATTAACTATGCATCTTACAGAACTTAAAAATATGCCTGTTTCCGATCTTGTGAGACTTGGCGAAGGACAAATGGGCTTGGAAAATTTAGCCCGTTTACGCAAACAAGACATCGTTTTTGCCATTTTGAAACAACATGCGAAAGGCGGAGAAGATATTTTCGGTGGTGGCGTTTTGGAAATTTTACCGGATGGTTTTGGATTTCTACGTTCGGCAGACAGTTCCTATTTAGCCGGCCCGGATGACATCTACGTTTCGCCAAGCCAAATCCGTCGTTTCAATTTGCAAACCGGGGATAAAATCGAAGGGAAAATTCGACCGCCAAAAGAAGGCGAACGCTACTTTGCCCTCCTTAAAGTTGACCAAGTCAATGACGACAAACCGGAAGTTTCCCGCAGCAAAATCCTTTTCGAAAACTTAACCCCATTACATGCCAACTCCCGTTTAAGAATGGAACGCGGCAACGGCTCTACCGAAGATTTAACCGCCCGAATTTTAGATTTAGCCGCCCCTATCGGGAAAGGCCAACGTGGTTTGATCGTCGCGCCACCGAAAGCGGGGAAAACCATGTTGTTGCAAAATATTGCACAAAGCATTACCCACAACTACCCTGACGTGGAACTTATTGTGTTATTGATCGATGAGCGCCCTGAAGAAGTTACGGAAATGCAACGCTCCGTAAAAGGAGAAGTGATTGCTTCTACTTTCGATGAACCGGCAACCCGTCACGTTCAAGTGGCAGAAATGGTGATCGAAAAAGCCAAACGTTCTGTAGAACACAAAAAAGACGTGGTGATTTTACTCGACTCCATTACCCGTTTGGCGCGCGCTTATAACACCGTGACTCCGGCATCCGGTAAGATTTTATCCGGTGGTGTGGACGCCAACGCATTACACCGTCCAAAACGTTTCTTCGGGGCCGCGCGTAACGTGGAAGAAGGTGGTAGCTTAACGATTATCGCCACCGCATTAGTAGATACCGGCTCCAAAATGGATGAAGTGATCTTCGAAGAATTTAAAGGTACCGGTAACATGGAATTGCATCTTTCTCGTAAGATCGCGGAAAAACGCGTATTCCCGGCTATCGACTTTAATCGTTCAGGCACCCGTAAAGAAGACTTGCTCACCACCCCTGACGAACTACAAAAAATGTGGATCCTACGCAAAATCCTTAACCCAATGGGCGAAGTGGAAGCGATGGAATTCCTTATCGACAAACTCGCTGTGGCAAAAACCAACGAAGCCTTCTTTGAAATTATGAAACGTTCATAATGAATCTTTGAAATACTGAATGCGTATTCAGTACATGAGATAAACAAAGGGCTTGATATGAATCAAGCCCTTTTTAGTGTCTCTTTTAATGAGACGTTGTCGCCGATTTTTCTACTTTTCCTTGTTGATGTCTTTTCCCTTATTTACTTCCTTTTCCTTGCTCATTTCAACATTTTCTTTATGGGTTTCAACGCTTTCTGATTTTTGAACGACATCCTTTTTAACAGGATTCTCTTGAACCGCACTTTCATTCGCAGAATGTTCCTTTACCTCCGGTTTACCGGAATCCTGTGGTGCAGCCGAGTCTTTCGTTGCTTCTATCGCTACCGCAGGAGGATTAACTGTTTCATCCGCTTTATTCGACTCCTCTAACACCGCAGGCGTTTCCGTTTCATGTTGTTCAGCTTTCTGAAGCGTTTCTTGTTCAAGTGCTTCCTGTTCAGCCGCGGCTTTCCGTTCGGCTTCCGCCTGAGCAAGACGTTCCTGACGAATCGCCTCTAACGTTTTACCGTTCACAAGCCATTCCTTATCCTTTTCCAAAGTCATGACATATTTTCCATCTTGCTCATTGAAAAGGGGTATCAGCTTACCTTCGGGCTTGAGTTCCGTCTGCCATGATTGCCAAAACACCGAATCCTTTTTGATTTTTGAAGCGGCTTCCTGTGTATCATCCAGTAGCGCCTTATCAAATGAAAACGTCATTTTTCCCTTAAGATTTTGCTTAAACAACCCAGTAGACTTTTTACTCTCTTGTGACACAGATGCCGCCCCCTTAAGAGCAAGGTTCACAGGATAAGCTTTAGTCGTCGGATAGGTATTGAGATTCAATGCTACCGTTGTGCCCTCTGTTGACAGATCCAGCGTAGCCCAGAGATCATCGAACATTTTCTTATAGCTTTCCGGTGGAAAATACGCAGTACACAAGAGACTATGCATTCCCATACAGAATTGCGTTATTGCTAACTGAGGGTAATTGTTTAACACCATCGGCATATTTATCTGCAATCCCTCAAATTGCACTTGCAAATCAGGCAAGGCTAACGTTTTCAATGAAAGGTGCGATGTCCCGTAATAATGTTTATTTTCCACCTTCGCATCACCGTTTACCGCCAACGCCTCCAACGCTACATCACCATAGCGAAAAGCCTTCAGCGTCATCTCCCAATGTGCCTTATCTTCCATGGACTTCACCCATTGATCTCTCAAGGCAGATAATGCTTGACTCGCTTCTTTTGGTGGTGTTTTGGTCGCCAGCGCCTCTAAATAAAACGGAATAAACGCGAATTCATTTTGTAACGGATAGTCATCCAGTTGATAGCGAATATCCGCGCCGCTAAGTTGCCATTGTTTCGTTGGTTCTGCCGGTGTTTGTTTGATATCGGCTGCCTTTAATTGCAATGTAATACCGGCTTTGGCAAGGTCTGTATTGTTTAATTCAAGCTGGAATGCAGTGTCCTTTAAAGAAAAATAAGGCTGCTGATCTTTCGGTACGTCAATGGATTTCACCGACAGCGAACCATTAAAACGCTCATTATGGGTCAGCACACCAATGACAAAATTCACGGCATTTTTAACACTCGGCTGCTTGTTCAATGCGTTAAATTCACTGGCAAAATCCACCGCACTTTGCACGCCTTGTTGCTCAAGATTCAGTGATAAGCCACGCACAATCGTTGGATTTTCCTCTGCCTTATGCGCTTTATCGGTAATTTGGAAGGTTTCGCTATTCAATTGCGTCAATAAATCTCGTTGCTGTGTCTCCGGATGCGATTTGACATCAAGACGGTAAGCAGCGTTTTTTAACTGAATTTTCGTGTTTTCACCATTTAATAAATCCACCTCAACTTGCTTGGCATTCAGTTCTAATAGCCGAATAGCATATTCATTATCATCGACCCGCTGTAATTGCGCATGCCCTTGCAGCTGTTCTAATTTGCTGTTTTTATCATAATTAAATCCGCTCAGCGTGGATTTCACCTTGATATTTTTGCTACTTGGATCAAAGTTAAATAGCACAGAAAGCGTTTGCGTTTTGTTCGTAAAATCACGAAATTCAGCAACAAGATCCGATTGCAAATAATCACCTACCGGAGAAAATTTGCTGTTAATGGTGTTTTTATCAAGCGTGATATTAAGATTTTTATTTAATTGACGCACCAACTGTTCGGAAAGCTGAGATTCTGCCGTAATAAAAAAAGGCAACGCCGTCAGTTTGGTCGAAATCACCTCTGTGCGCTTACCCTCACTATTTTCCAAGCTAAATGTGAGGTCTCGACTAAAAAAATGATTTCCCGTTTCGGTGACATGAAGGCTGAGCTGATTATCTAAAGAATAAGGGAATTTTTGTAAGACCTGATCCACTTGCTGATTGGTATAAAACTGCGCGCCCCCACCCAGTGCAACAATAATGGCAGCAAGGGTTAAAGTAACTTTTCTTTTTTTACTCATGTTATTCTCAAGCTTAGATGAAAGAAGTTTAGACGAATTAATCACGTCAATTTTAAAAGTGCCGTAAATAATAACCGCACTTTACTCTTTTGAATACAAAGTGCGGTTAAAATTTCAATTATTTTTTAATTTTTACTGATTTTTTAACAAGAAAATACCTTGCTCGGAAAGATGTACATAGGCTTCTTGCAATGCCGAGTTGAACTGTTCCGGACGGCAGTTAATCAACAAATCTTGACCATGCCATATCGCCACAACTTCCCAATGGTTGCCCATGTACACCGCACTTTTAATCGTGCAACGTTGGGCTTCTGTGCCGGTTTCATGGAGATAAACGGCTTCCGGGCGAACGCCAGCCAAACAATCACCGTCCGGTAAATTAAATTGCGCCGCATTATTTAAGGCAAGTTCATAGCCATGAATGTTAACGGTATTGCCTTGCAATTTTGCAGGGAAAATACTGGATTCGCCCATGAAGTTAGCCAAGAATAAGGAGTTCGGGCGTTGATACAGATCTTTTGCCGGTGCTTTTTGCATGATTTTGCCTTTATTCATCACGATGACTTCATCCGATACCGCAAAGGCTTCCGTTTGGTCATGGGTAACGTATAAAGAGGTGATGCCAAGGCTTTGTTGTAATTCACGGATTTTTTCCCGCATTGCGCGACGTAAGTTAGCATCAAGGTTACTTAAAGGCTCATCGAACAGTAAGACTTTTGGTTTGAGAACAAGCGCACGAGCAAGCGCCACACGTTGTTGTTGACCACCGGAAATTTGGTCCACATAACGATCTTCAAACCCAGCCAAATCCACCAATTCCAAGGCTTCTTTAACGCGCTGTTTACGCTCTTCCTTGCTGACGTTTTGCATGCGTAAGCCGTAGCCCACGTTATCGCCGATGCTCATGTGCGGGAATAACGCATAAGATTGGAACACGATACAAATATCGCGATTTTGAATGGACGATTTGGTTACGTCTTCACCATCAATGAAAATTTGTCCGGAAGTTGGGTTTTCAAGACCGGCAACTAAACGCAAGATGGTCGTTTTACCGCAACCGGATGGCCCAAGCAACGTCACCATGGTGCCGCGTTTAATGGTTAAATCCAAATCATCAATTACCACAGATTTGCCAAAGGCTTTCGTGACATTTTTTAATACTAAGAAATCATTACTCATATTTTTTACCTACAACTTAATTCATTTTTTTCGCTTTGGAACGGGAAATGCGGGTGTCACCGACAATCCAGTCGAAGAATAAAATAATCGCCATCATTACCACGATTAAGATAGAACCGTATGCAATGGCAATCCCATACTCACCGTCTTCGACACGGTTTAGGATGTATGCGGTTGCCACGCGGGTATCCGCAGTCACCAAGAAGATGATTGCACTCACTGTCGTCATGGCACGCACGAAACTGGTGACAAGCGCAGAAAGCAAGGCCGGTTTTAATAATGGCAACACGATATACCATAGGGTTTTCCATGAACTACCTTTCAGTGAAAGAGACGCTTCGTCCAGAGATTTATCTAATTGTCCCAAGCCTGCAATTGCAGCACGCATACCAATTGGCAAATCACGCATCACCATGGAAATCACCACGATAATGCTGGTGCCGGTGATGTACATCGGTGCATTGTTAAAGGCAAGAATGTAAGAGACCCCCGCTACGGTGCCCGGTACGGCAAAACAAAGCATGGTTAAGAATTCGAGGGATTTTTTCCCTTGGAAGTCTTTACGCACCACAATATAGGCAATTAATAAACCAAAAATGGCGGTAAGTGGTGCCGCGATACCAGCGTAAATTAAGGTATTAATTAAGGAAGGCCATGCGCCGTCACTTAATCCTTGTCCGAACAACATGGCGTAGTTCTTCAAGGTTAAGGTATAGTCCACACCCCAGTTGACGGTGAAGCTTCCGTAGAAAATACTGCCGTATAAAGCAAGGTTGAAGATAACCCAAGAGCCGAGCATGAAAATAATCGTGTATTTCAAGCCGGCAGGGAGTTCTTGTACATCGCCGCGATAAGATTTACCGGAAACGGTCACATAAGAGCGGTTACCAATCCATAAATATTGAATGATAAAAATCGCCAAGGAGAAGATTAACAACATGGAGCCAAGGGTACTGGCGGAGGCGTAATCTAATTGTGAACCGGCAATGTAGAAGTAAATTTGCGTTGCAATAACGTCGAAGCTACCCCCCAACACCAACGGGTTACTAAAGTCTGCGAGGGATTGGATGAACACGATGAGGAACGAGTTCGCCAAGGCCGGGCGCAGTAACGGGAAAATGATGTTATAGAAGGTTTGATAACGGTTAGCACGCAACGTATAAGATGCTTCTTCAATGGACGGGTGCACGGATTTTAATGCGCCGTCTAAAATCATGAAGGAAATTGGCGCGAATGCCAAAATCTGCGCAATGGCGATACCGTTAAAACCGTATAACCAGTTGTGATTGGTGAAGCCGAAATTGGTGGATAAAAACTCGGTCACATAACCGGAGCGACCAAGCATTAAAGTTACCCCTAATCCGACCACAAACGGTGGTGTAACAATCGGCAAAATAGAGAAGATTTTACCGATAAATGCGGTACGGCGTGCGATACGGGTTGTATAAAGGGCAAAGGCTAAACCGAATACCGTAGAAACGATACCCACGAAACCGGATAAAAACAAGGAGTTACTGATGACGCGCACAATGTAGCTTTGCGTCAAAATACGCATCACTTGTTGTGGGGCAAAGGTGTCCCCGTCGTAGAACATGGAGACAAAAATCGCCAAGGTTGGATACACGATGAAGAAGAAAATCAGCAAAATAATGCAAAGCAAGGAGGCGATAATAAATTTATCGCCTTGCATGATTTTCAGCTTGGCAAGCGATAGCGTAGCAAGTGCGGTGAAACTGATGAGTAAAACGATGACCGAATAACCCATACTGATTTTTAACACGCTCGCACTGATAAAGGTGAATAGTGTGGCTATTGCCAGTAAGTAAAGTTCCGCTTTAGCTTGGGTATTGGCGGGTAATTTTAGCCACGGCAACAAACCGTATAAAATCACCGGTAAGAACCAAAGGGCGGTAATGTTAAAAGACGACCACCCCATGGCATCGTAGAATTCATCGGCAGTGCTGTCGAACAAGCCGTAATCTAGGGCGTGGGAAGGTAAAACCAAGTATGCAATTAAGGATAAAATGATCCAAAAATGAGCAGAATGTGTTATTGGAAGTTTGTTTGCGTTCATACAACCTCGCATTAGTAGAAAAGTGAAGCAATGCAACAGCGCATTGCTTCTTTAATTTTACTACAATTATTTGGCTAATTTGACATCATCGACCCATTTGGTGATAAGGCGTTTACGTAAATCGGTGGCGCCGTATTTGTCAAAATCATAGTTAATCAGGTTAATGGATTTAAAATCCAACGCATAAGGTGATTGTTGCGCCGTGGTATTGGTTAAAATGGAATAGGCTTCGCCTTTTTGCCAAGTTAATTCTTGCGCTTCTTTCGATAGTGCCCAATCCACGAAAAGTTTGGCGTTTTCAAGATTGCGTGCGCCTTTGATCACGCTGACACCGCCGATTTCATAACCCGTCCCTTCGCAAGGCACTACTAATTCAACCGGAGCACCTTTGGCTTTTTCTAACGAATATTCGTGTAAAAAGCCGATGCCGATAGCCGTTTCGCCACGGGCGGTATTGCGAGTTGCTGTGTTACCGGATTTGGTATATTGCGAGACGTTTTTGTTTAACGCTTTCAAATAGTTGAAGGCTTCCTCTTCGCCCCAAAGCTGAATATAAGTGGCTAATTGAGTATAGCCTGTACCGGAGCTTTGCGGATCCGCCGCTTGAATTTCATTGCGATACATTGGATCGGCTAAATCTTTCCAGCATTTTGGTATTGGCAAATTGAGTTTTTGTAAACGTTCAGGGTTCACACCAAAACCTAACACACCAAGATAGATAGCAGAGGAATAGTTGCCTTTCATTTTGGCCGGATCACGGAATTGTTCAACAATTTGTGGCAGGTTTGGTGATTTATACGGTTCTAACAAGCCCATTTCACCCGCTTGGGAATGCGGATCCATTGTACCGCCATACCAAACGTCGCCTTGAGGGTTATCTTTTTCCGCATCGATTTTGGCTAAGATAGTGCCCGTGCCGCCACGAATAAAACTGGTTTTTACATCATATTTTTTCTCGAATGCCATGGCTTCTTGCTCGCACATGGTGTTTTGCGCACTGCAATAAATAACCAAGCGACCTTTCGCCGCCGCATTGCCACTTAATAACATCCCACCGAGTACAACGCCTGAAAGCGCTAACGCAATTTTTGAGAGTTTCATTTCAACACTCCTGTGTTTTTGATGTCGAGGTAACGCACTTTTGTTGATGTGCGTCCTAATGATGGTGATAGGCTCACGCAGCGGGGCACGAGCTATCAATATAAGAAAAGTGCGGTGAGAAAAATACAAGAATTTTCGACCGCACTTTAGCGTGTTTATTTCGCTAATTTAACGTCTTGAACCCATTTTTCAATTAAGGCTTTGCGTTGTTCGGCGGCGCCGTATTTTTCAAAGTCATAATTGATAAGGTTCAATTTGTTTGGATCGAATGCTGTTGGAGATTGCTCTGCCGTTGTGTTGGTTAAGATTTGTAAGGATTCACCTTGTTTCCATGCCAATTCTTGGCCTTCTTTAGATAATGCCCAATCCACAAATAATTTCGCGTTGTCGATATTGCGTGCACCTTTTAAGATGCTCACGCCACCTAATTCATAGCCGGTGCCTTCACATGGCACCACGAGTTCCAATGGTGCGCCATTGCGTTTTTCAAGGGCGTAATCGTGTAAGAAACCGATACCAACAACCGCTTCACCGCGAGCCGCGTTACGGGATGGGGTGACACCGGATTTGGTGTATTGGGAAACGTTCGGGTGTAAAGCTTTTAAGAAATCAAAGGCTTTATCTTCGCCCCAAAGTTGTACGAACGTGGCAAGCGCAGTGTAGGCTGTACCGGCACTTTGTGGGTCAGCAATTTGTACTTCGCCTTTCAAACGTGGATCCGTTAAGTCTTTCCAGCATTTCGGCACTTCTTTGATGCCTAATTTTTCAAGACGTTCTGTGTTCACGCCGAAACCTAAAATCCCCATGTAAATGGCAGAAACATAGTGACCTTTGGTTTTTGCCGGATCACGGAAACGTTCTACGATTTCATCAATATGTTTGGATTTGTAAGGTTCGATTAAACCTAATTCAGCCGCTTGCGCTTGCGGGTCGAATGTACCACCGAACCATACGTCGGCTTGTGGGTTATTTTTTTCCGCTTCTACTTTGGCAAAGGTACTGCCTGAGCCGTTACGAATAAAGGAGGTTTTGACATCATATTTTTCACCGAATGCCTTGGTGGTGGTTTCACATAAAATGTTCGTCGCACTACAATACACGACTAAACGTCCTTTTGCCGTTGCAGCTTGTGATGCGAGTAATCCACCGGCTAAAAGTGCGGTTGAAATTGCAAGAGAAAGTGATTTTAGTTTCATGTTGTACCTCTTTATTGTTCATAAAATGAAAATGTAATACGAAATGCGCTCAAGCAAGTGCTTTCGAGGTTTGCATGTTACATAAAATACCCCTCAATTAATGTGAGAAGTCTCACAAAACGAAGAATTTTATGAGCGAATATGTTGCGTAAAAAATTAATTGTATAAAAATTGTTTGTAAATGGATCTATTTATGTCAAAAAAACGCTTTTTTCTTTATAATTTCGCTAATTTATTTACTCAATGAGAGAAAGGGAAACGGTATGTCAGAGCATCAAGCATCATCTTGTATTATTATCGCCATTGCAGGCGCTTCGGCTTCAGGAAAAAGTTCTATTGCCTCTACGGTGCACAAAGAGCTTTGTCATGAATTAGGCTGTGAAGAAATCGGTATTATTGCAGAAGATAGTTATTACAAAGATCAAAGCCACTTAGAGATGTCTGAACGGGTTAAAACGAATTATGACCACCCAAATTCTATGGACCGTGATTTGCTCATTGAGCATTTGAAAGCTTTAAAAGCAGGCAACGCCGTTGATATTCCCGTGTATAGTTATGTGGAGCATACCCGAACCGATGAAGTGACCCATTTCACGCCAAAACGTATTGTGATTCTAGAGGGGATTTTATTACTTACAGACGAGCGTGTACGTCAGTTGGCAGATATTTCCGTGTTTGTGGATACGCCGTTAGATATTTGCTTTATTCGTCGTTTACAGCGTGATATGGAAGAGCGTGGACGCACCTTGCAATCAGTCATTGATCAATATCGTGCTACTGTGCGTCCGATGTTCCTGCAATTTATCGAACCGTCTAAACAACACGCTGACATTGTGATCCCTCGCGGTGGTAAAAACCGCATTGCCATCAATATGTTAAAAGCGCAAATTATGCAATTATTAAGCCAAAAATAGGAGCCTGGCATGAGATTATGTGATACCGACATTGAGCGTTATCTGGATGAAGGCTTGATTTCTCTGAATCCACGACCGTCTAACGATAAAATTAATGGCGCGACCATTGATGTTCGTTTGGGGAATTCTTTTCGCGTGTTTCGTGAACATTCCGCACCTTACATTGATTTAAGCGGTCCGAAAGAAGAAGTGTCGGCGCAGTTGGAGTCGGTCATGAGCGATGAAATTATTATTGCTGATGATGAAGCCTTCTTTTTACACCCCGGTGTGCTTGCTCTTGCCACCACTTTGGAGTCGGTGAAACTGCCTGCCAATATTATCGGTTGGTTGGACGGACGTTCTTCTTTAGCGCGTTTGGGTTTAATGGTGCATGTGACGGCACACCGTATCGATCCGGGTTGGGAAGGCAAAATCGTGTTGGAGTTTTATAATTCCGGTAAGTTGCCGTTGGCGTTGCGTCCGAATATGGTGATTGGCGCCTTGAGTTTTGAAGTGTTAAGTGGCGCGGCGGCACGTCCGTATAACAGCCGTAAAGACGCTAAATACAAAAATCAACAAAACGCGGTTGCCAGTCGTATTGATGAGGATAAATAAATGAAAAAGATCGCCCTGATGACATTGGTCGTGATGTTGGCGATCTCAGCACTTTTTTACGTTCAACTGAATAAGCTGGAAAGTGCGGTCAGTACCAAATTAGCGCAATATAAAACAGTTGTTCAAGATCTTCATATTGGCTTTTTCCCGCAGCCCTATGTGGCTTTTGAAGGGGTTAAACACAACCAAGTGACTATCGGGAAGTTAACCGGGAAATTGAATTTTTCCACGTTAATTTCCGGCAATGTGCAACTTGCGCAGTTAGATATTCAAAAGATTCGTTTTTCCGATAAGGCACATAATGCAGCGAATATACAAATACATTTCTCCGATTTCAGTCTGGATAATGTTCGCCAAGATCGCGTGCAATTCAATGGGCCTCAGTCCTTAACGCTTGAATGGGATAAACCATTATATGGTGATCTACAACGTTTTCATTTTCGTTTCAATAAAGGGGAAATTTCCCGATTCGCCGAAAAAGACTTTGCGGTGGTGTTTGAAGACGCTGAGCTAAACCAACAACCGCTAGGCACTCTCCGTGCGGAAGTCGATTTATCCAAAGACACTAAATATGTTACCGCTGATATTATCTCGGATTGCGATTTCGTTTGCCTCGCACACCTAGATTATGCGAGCGATCCCGATCAAAGTGCGGTCAGTTTTCGAGGCAAAAATTACCCTATCGAACGTTTATTGGCGTTATTTAACTTTCCGAATACGCTCACCGGCAACACGGATTTTGACATTACCGCTGAGTTCGTTCAGTCGCGAATAAAAGCCGGTAAATTCTATTTTAGTGCGCATGATGGCGAGTTATCCGGTGTAAATTTATTGGAACTTGCCGGGCAATATTTGCCGATCAATTGGCAGAATGCCGAAGTTAAACAAAAAGATGCGATCAAAACACCGTATAAAAAATTTGTCATGAGTTCTATGCTTCAAGAGAATCAATTGAAGATTGACAAAATCCTGTTAAAAACCACCGCACTTTCAGGGGAAGGAAGCGGTCAGGTAAACTTAAAATCCATGCAATGTGATGTGAATTTAACGCTTCGAGCAAATAATGAAAAATATTCGGAATTTGTTCTGCCCCTGCGTTTCTTTAATAATTGCTACTCCCCACAATATGAAGTGCTATTTGACAAAAACTTGCGCAATCAACTTAAAGATCTTCTTAAACGTAAATTAGGGCGGGAATAATGGGCACTTTAAAAATCGTACGACGCTTAAAATTTTTTCGTGTCGTTTTGTTGGCATTTGCCGCCTTTGTTTTTAACACAACAGAATTCTTACCGGTCGCCTTGCTTTCAGACATAGCCCAAAGTTTTCAGATTCCGGTAGAACAAACCGGGCTGATGATTACTATTTATGCGTGGATTGTGTCGCTGATGTCCTTACCTTTTATGCTCATGACGGCAAAACTGGAACGACGTAGTCTGCTCATTAAATTATTGATTATTTTTGTGGCAAGCCATGTGCTTTCCGTGTTGGCATGGGACTTTGGGGTGCTGTTGCTTTCTCGCATCGGCATTGCTTTTACACACGCAATCTTTTGGTCCATTACCACCTCACTTGCCGTTCGCGTTGCACCGAAAGATAAAAAAGCACAAGCAATCGGTTTGTTAGCAATGGGAAGCTCATTGGCAATGGTGCTTGGCTTGCCGCTTGGGCGCGTAATTGGGCAATATTTCGGTTGGCGCGAAACCTTTGGTATCATTGCCTTGCTTGCCTTTTGCATCCTCTTATTACTTTACCGATTCCTACCGCACTTGGTCAGTCGCAATGCAGGCTCGCTCAGTAGCCTTCCCTCTTTATTTAAACGTCCATTATTGGTGGGACTTTATGCATTAACGGTATTTATCATTTCGGCACATTTTACCGCCTATAGTTACATCGAACCGTTCATCATTCGTATTGGTGAAATGAGTAATGATGTCGCCACCGCCATTTTGTTGATTTTTGGTTTCTCCGGGGTCACCGGCAGCCTGATCTTCAGTCGCTTCTATCCCCTCTCGCCGACTAAATTTTTATTGACATCCATGGCGATATTGATGGTTTCTCTGATCTTGCTATTGCCATTCAGTCATAATATTTTTTTCATGTACTTACTGGCATTTGTGTGGGGAATCGGCATTTCGGGCATTGGGCTTGGTTTGCAAGCGAGAGTACTACAACTGGCACCGGATGCAACGGATGTGGCAATGGCGATTTACTCAGGGTTATATAATGTTGGTATCGGGGGTGGTGCGCTATTAGGCAATCAAGTCATGCAACACCTTGGACTGGCGAACATCGGTTTTTCCGGTGCCGTATTTGCAACAGCGGGGATCATGCTATTTCTGTCCGTTCATATACGCTATGGAAAAGCGCCCCGCTGATATTAAGATCCATATTTAAACGGACTAAAAACACTAATTTTCGCTATCAAACCAACCACGGATAAATTGAATGGAGAAAAAGAGCGTAAAGAGTAAAACAACATAAAGAATATAAGAAACAACCGGATGGCTGGGCGAATCTGTCTCAGCCATTTCTTTTACGGATAACGCATTTGGAAACTCATCAAACATGGTCAGACGCCAGCCGTAATATTTGATTTCCACGGTTTTTTCTTCATTGCCCAAGGCTTGCGCCAATGCCTGTAAATTGGCTGAGCCGAATTTGAAATAGAACGGAAAACCCCAACGGGTATCTTCGTTGCGATATACCATCACTTTACCGTTTTCATGTTGCGTATTGATAAAATACACATCGCGGGTCGGGCCGTCTGCCGGATTGGCTTTTGTAATCGGGCCGTCTTTATCCACCCGTTTCACCTCAACACCGGTCACTTTGGTGACATCATAGCTCGGCATCGCATAATTTATCGCTGCAGCAACACATAAATGAAAAATAAAAATGACGGAAATAAAAAAATATTTTAAAAATTTTCTCATCTTTTTGTCCTATTGAAATAAGATTAGTTAATTATTGTACCTGAATTTTAAATAAACGCTCGAAGTTTTGTGTGGTGATTTGCGCCATTTCCTCGGCTGAAATGCCTTTTAATGTCGCAATATATTCACAGACTTCGCGGGTATATGCCGGTTGATTTTGTTTACCTCGATAAGGCACCGGTGCCAAGTAAGGCGAATCGGTTTCCACCAGTAGACGATCCAGCGGCAGTTTGCGCACCACCTCCCGAAGTTCTTCCGCATTTTTAAAGGTGATAATCCCGGAAATGGAAATGTAAAAACCCAAGTCTAACGCTTGTTTTGCCATGTCATAGTTTTCGGTAAAACAATGCAAAACGCCACCGCACTTTTCTGCCTGATTATCGCGTAATAGGCGAATCGTGTCTTCGCGCGCCTGGCGTGTGTGAATAATGACCGGTTTATTGAGCTGGTTGGCCACGTCAATTTGGCTGGCAAACACGGCTTGTTGGGCGGCTTTGTTTTCTGCACTGTAATAATAATCTAAGCCGATTTCGCCGATGGCGATGACTTTCGGATCTTGCGCCAAGCGTAACAAACGCGCGGCATCATAAGGTTCTTCTTCAAAATCCAGCGGGTGTACACCGCAGGCTAAAGAGACGTTATCGAATTTGGCTAATTCCGGATACACTTTTTCAAAACGGCTCAAGGTCACGCCAATCGCTAATAAATGTTTCACCTCGCGTGCTTTTGCTTTTGCCACGACATCGGCAATATTTTGATGTAATGTTTCGTAATCTAAGGCATCCAAATGGCAATGGGAATCCACAATAAACATATTTTATCCTTCAAACACTTCAGTAATTAAACGGGTCAGCCCGTCGAGTAAAATCAATTCTAAATTCAACGCCGAATTTGCCGATAAATCCGACCGCACTTTGCCAACAATTTGTGTCGCTTTTAATAATGCCGGTGTAGACAGTCCTTGGCTAAATTGAATGACGCCTTGTTCAATATCCTGACAAATCCAGTCTTCGTGAATATGCAGTTTATTTTTTAAACTATCACTCAAAAAGGCTGACAACCAATCCAGCTGCTGCAAGACAAGTTCTTTAGTAAAAAACGGCAGTAATTCCAAAGGCGAACAACGGCGATAAAACAACCAAAATTGACGTAAAAATTCCCGTCGTTGCGCCAGTAAATTTTGCTCTAACATGGCAAGTGCGAGCAGTGGTCGGCCATAATTCACCCGAAGTGCGGTCAATATATCTTGCGTTTCGGCGGATGTTTGTGATTGTAACCATGGTAATGCCGTGTCTGTGTACGGTGGTAAGAGGTTCCACACTTGGCAGCGACTGTAAATGGTTGGCAGCAACGCCTTTTGCATATCGCACTGCAAAATGAAATAGGTATTTGGACGCGGCTCTTCCAGTGTTTTTAAAATGCCGTTGGCAGCGGCTTCTGTCAAACGATGTGCCTGTTCGATATAAATGACTTTATTGCCGTTTTGCTGCGCATGCTGCGTCGCTTGTTCGTTCATGGCACGAATTTGATCCACGCCGATGTCCTTGTTATCAATGGGCGCGATAGGCTGGAAATCGGGGTGGCTGTTGGCTTGCATTAAATGGCAGGCATGGCATTCGCCACAAGCCTCCGCCCCGTTGGGCGTTAAGCACATCAGACGTTTTGCCAACGCGGAGCAAAGTTGCTCTACACCAAGGCCGTCATCGGCGCGAATCAGCAGGGCGTGGTGCCCTAAAGCCTCATCAAAAGCCTGTGTGATTTTGTGATAAGTTGGCGTCAGCCAAGGGAGTAAAAGGCTCATTTTGATAGCGAAATCCACCAATTTTTGACCGCACTTTTAATGTCTGCCTGCACTTGCTCAATGGATTGTTCCGCATTGATCATCACGGCTTTCGGATTGTCTTTTACCAGTTCTAAATAACGGGCACGGGTACGGTGGAAAAAATCCAGGTGTTGTTGTTCGATACGATCCAGCTCACCACGTCCACGGGCGCGGGCTAAACCGATGGCAGGATCAATGTCCAAATACAATGTCAGATCCGGCTCAAAATCGCCCAAAACGGTTTGTTTTAAGTTGGTTAACAAAGCCTCTCCCAACTGGCGGCCACCGCCTTGGTACGCTTGTGACGACATATCATGGCGATCACCCACCACCCATTTGCCTTGGGCGAGGGCGGGCTTAATGACATTGTCCACTAATTGAATCCGGGCGGCATATAACATCAACAATTCGGCTTTGTCTGTGACCGGCTCTTCTGTTTCATGTTTAATGAGGTGGCGTAATTTTTCAGCTAACGGTGTGCCACCGGGTTCACGGGTGAAGACGACATCGTTAATGCCTAATTCCTTTAAGGTATCCACGACACATTGATGGGCGGTGCTTTTGCCCGCGCCTTCCAAGCCTTCAATCACGATAAATTTGCCTGCCATATTATTTTCCGTTTTGTTGACGGTACCAGCGTAAATATTCCTGCACCGCTTTATTGTGTTCATTCAAGTTCCGACTGAATTTGTGACCGCCCTTGCCGTCAGCAACGAAATAATAAAATTCTGTTTGCGCAGGATGCGCCACGGCTTGTAATGCATCTTCGCTTGGCATGGCAATCGGCGTTGGCGGTAAACCGTCAATCACATAGGTGTTATAAGGGGTCGGCGTGTCTAAATCTTTTTTACGAATATTGCCGTTGTAATCCTCACCCATGCCGTAAATCACTGTCGGATCGGTTTGGAGCTTCATTTTGGCTTTCAAACGATTGATAAACACCGAAGCTACTTGAGGGCGTTCTGCGGCGATGCCGGTTTCTTTTTCTACAATAGACGCGAGAATCAACATCTCGTAAGGATTTTCTAAGGGTAAATCCTTATCGCGCTCATTCCAGGCTTTGTCCAAGGCTTTTTTCATGCGTTCTGCAGCACGCTGCAACAGTTCTAAGTCGGTAGAATTCGGCGTGTAATTATAAGTGTCCGGATACAACCAACCGTCGATTTTCATCCATTCATCAATGGCTTTTGAGACTTTTGGCAGTGCCAATAACTGGAAAATCTCTTGTTCGGATTTCTCTTTTAAGGTCTGCTTTAAGTGCGGTGCGTTTTCGAGGTGTTTTCGCCAATTTTTAAAGGTGTTGCCTTCAATAAATTGCACGTTAAATTGCGCTTCTTTGCCGGAGTTGAGTAATTTCAGCAAATCTTCTACGGTTTTCACATCATCCAACAAATAAGTACCTGCTTTCACTTTGCTCAATTCCGGGTGTAATTTTAAGGCCCAAGGCAATAATGCGGCACTGTCCAAAATACCTTCTTGCTCTAATAACGTGACTAATTTATTACCGGTTGTGCCACGTTCTACGGTAAGGAGTTGATCCTTTTGTACATTGACGGGTTGCTGTACAAACTGTTGTAGTTGTTGATATCCCCAAAAGCCGGTGCCGGCAAGTAGAATGAAGCATAAAAAGAAAAATAAAACGATTTTTTTCATAAATTAAGAAAATGAGAAATTTTGCGGATTATACCACAAGCTTTCCTTTTTCAGCTCTGTTGTTTTGCCCTTTTTGGCGCAAGAAAGTGCGGTGGTTTTTCACGATGTTTTTCGCCGTGTTTTTTTAAGGCTGCCGTTCAATCACCACTTTAATATCTTCCGGTGGGGCGTAATAAGTTTATCTGAAAAATAAATCATGTGTTCTCCTTAATAAATCGTCCTAAATGCAATGGTCCCCAATAACGAGGTTTAGAATATTGTCTATATAAATCAAAATATAGCAACGATTAAAAACCGACCTTTTTACGGGAAAACGCCGGCTTCACTCGACATTCACCACACAAGGCTTCTAACCAATCCTCTAGATTCTCAAAGGGGGAAAAATTATGTCGTCTGGCAACAGCGGCAAAATCGCCCGGCGTGAGTAAGTCCAGCTCAAGGAGACGTTTTGAATGAGTGTCAGCCCATGCGCCCAAATTCAATTTTTCTGCTTGTTGTTTAGCAAAATCCAAACGCTGTTGTGGCGTTAAATAATCAAATTTTAGCTTTAAATCAAAACGCCGTAATGCTGCCGGATCCAGCACATTCATCAAATTCGTTGAAACCACCATTAAACCTTCAAAACGCTCAATTTGTGTCAACATCTCATTGACTTGAGAACGTTCCCAACTACGTTCTGCACCGTCGCGTGAAAATAAGAACGTATCCACTTCGTCCAGCACCAACAAACAATTATCACGCTTCGCCGATTCAAATGCCTCCGCAATTTTTTGTTCTGTTCCGCCCACATAAG
Source organism: uncultured Aggregatibacter sp. (assembly GCF_938046485.1). Classification (NCBI taxonomy): domain Bacteria; kingdom Pseudomonadati; phylum Pseudomonadota; class Gammaproteobacteria; order Pasteurellales; family Pasteurellaceae; genus Aggregatibacter; species uncultured Aggregatibacter sp. The sequence continues at coordinate 39,272 of NZ_CALIWN010000015.1, forward strand.
GAGCGAGTAAATCAGATCCTTTGCACAGCAACAACGGCATATCTAACTGCTCGGCAAGCCAACCAGCCCAAGCGGTTTTCCCTGTGCCCGGTGGGCCATAACAGCAAATTCTGCCTTTCTTGGTTCGCATTAATCCTTCACTGATTTTATGAATGTTTTCATTGCAGGAAACCCACTCAAGCTGATAACTCAGTTTATTTTCTACCAACGGCTCAATTTTCTTTTTACCTTGTGCCTGTAAGGCTTCATTAAATAGCGTAAGCAAAACCTCCGAAAAGGCTTTTTTGCCGTTATCAACCGCATTTGCTACATTGAACACGCGCGTTAAAATTGCCGGCGAAAGTGACCGCACTTTGGCAAAATGCTGCACGTATTCCGCCGTTAATTTACCGTCTGCCAGCTGTGAAATTAACGCCGATTTATTTTTTAACGGCAAATCCGGCATTTCAAACACAAAATCAAAGCGACGTAAAAAAGCTGAATCTATGCTGTGTACCGAATTGGATAACCAAATCATCGGCACGTTATTGTTTTCCAACAACTGATTTGTCCACGCTTTATTTTTTTGTGCAACAGAACGCTCCATAAACGAACCGTTAAACACATCTTCAATTTCATCAAAAATTAAAAGCGCCTGTTTGCCATTCAACAACGTTTGCGCAAGGCGACTGTAATTAAGGCGTTGCTCTGCCTTCACAACATCTCCGTCAGAATCCATATAAGTAATGTTATACGCCGAAATCCCTAATGCTTGTGCAAGCAATCCGGCAAATTCGGTTTTACCGGTGCCCGGCACGCCATAAATTAAAAGATTCACGCCTTTCTGATGATGTTTTAGTGCCTGTTGCAAATAGGTCAACATCATTTCTTTCATGCCGGCAATATGGGCAAAATCATCCAGTTGCAAACTTGGCACTTGAGCGACTTCCGTACAAGATTTTAATAGGACGTTTTCGTTTAATGGTTGTGTCACAAATTCATCAAAATCTAAGGTTTCACCCCACGAGAAATAATCATGTACCTTATCGAGGCGATAATTCCGAACAATTATCCCATGAGTATTGAGTTTACCGCCTTTCTTTAAGGCAGATAGAATCTGATTTTTCGGCTGTTTAAGTAAATCCGCCACGATCGCAGCCGTTCTTTGCAAATCCGATTTCGGCAAATACCCAAGCAAATCACACATAGGCCCCTCACTACGTAAATGCATGGCAAAACGAAGAATTTCCTGTTCAACGGGATTCAGCT
>NZ_CALIWN010000016.1:0-5499 GCF_938046485.1 uncultured Aggregatibacter sp.
CCAAGTTTATTCGTATGAACCCCTGATGTGAGAGCATCGGGGGTTTTTGATTTTTTGGGGAAAAGTGGGAATTTGTTTATTGTTTTGATGGGTATCAGTGGTAGGCCAATATTGAAGATTATGTTGATGTCTAATTTTTCTGATCTCATCAACATTATTAAGCCTACCACAGGTTTCTAATTTTATTGAGACAATGAAACCGTTGAATGCTCTACTTTATTTTTGCGTATTCGCTTAATTACAGCCATCCTTTCCGTTTGAAATACCAGTATGGTGCAAATGCGGCTAACGCCATTAATCCCAAAGCCATTGGGTAGCCAAATTTAAACCCAAGTTCCGGCATATCGTTAAAGTTCATACCATAGTTGGAGGCGACTAATGTCGGTGGTAAGAAAATTACCGATACAACGGAGAAAATTTTGATAATGCGGTTCTGCTCAATATTGATAAAACCCATTGCCGCTTGTAGTAAGAAGTTGACTTTTTGGAACAGCGATTCATTATGTGGCTGCAAAGATTCAATGTCTCGTAAAATTTCACGCGCCTGTTCTAATTGATTCGCCGGTAAACGGGTTTTGCGTACTAAGAAACTGAGCGCGCGTTGTGTATCCATCAAACATAAGCGGACTTTAGAACTGGTGTCTTCTTGTTCCGTTAAGGTTGCTAAGGCTTCATCGAAGGCTTCTCCTTGCGTTCCGTTGAGTATCACGCGGCTTAATTTCTCCAAATCAGCATACACGTTTTCAATGACATCGGCTAATTGCTCAATTTTTGTTTCGAACAAATCGAGCAGTAATTCATAGGAGTTACACTCAATTAAACGCTGATTGCGGGAACGCATCCGATACAAACGGAATGCCGGTAATTCACGATCGCGCAAGGTAAATAAACGCCCATCACGAATGGTGAATGCCACGCTGGCCAAATCAGCATAATCATTTTCATCTTCACAATAAAAGAAAGAGTGTAAGTGCAAACCATCTTCATCTTCAAAAAAACGTGCAGATGCTTCGATATCTTCTAACTCCAAGAAAGAGGCTAAGCTTTGGCCTAAACTTTTTTGTAAGGTTTCCCGCTCTTCTATGGTTGGTTCAATTAGATCAAGCCAAATGGCGGTATTTAATGGCTCAGCAGATTCATCGATGCGAACTAAGCGTGCATCTTCAAGGGCAAAGGCATTTATCATTTTGTCATACTCCCGATTGGACTATGCACAACGCAATGAACAACAATCAAACGAATACAAGTGCGGTCGTTTTTATCCGTATTTTCAACGACAAAAAGAAAGCGATAAGGATTAAGAAGTTGCAAATTTTCGTCTGATAGAAAAGATGCCGAAAAAGAGAAAGGTAAATAAAACTTACCAACGAAACCATCGCCGATAAGTGAGAAAGGCGATAGTTACAGTGAAAACTCCGTTCGGTATCGACTGTGACTGTCCAAAGTGTGTGTCCTCATGTTACTAAATCGCGCGCAATGTTACGCTTGAAAAGTGACTTCGTCAAGGCGTTAATTGGAGGTATTTTAGGCACAAAATCTCACTGAGAATGCCTCTAATTGCTGCCAAATGTCATCATTAAATTCTTGCTTTGTGCAACGTTCTATCTCAGCAAGTTGTTGGAAAAAGAGATAAAGTTTACGATAGGTTAAACGTTGTATGGTTTGGCTAAATAATGGACGACGGTTTTGCCACACTTTAAGGCGATCAAAATGTTCGCGTAGTTTAGCTGTCGGCAAAGGATCATCAAGTTTGGCCGGTTGTTCCGGTTTGCTGATCTCTAACAATGTCATCAAATCCCGCTGTAAGGTGCGTAACAAAATAATCGGTTGCACATCTTCATCTTTTAATCCGATTAAAATGCGACGGGCGCGGTTACCTTTGCCGGCAAGCATCGCATCAACCCACTGAAACGGGGTAAATACGGAAGACTGCTCTACCACCGCATTCACACGGGCAAAACTCAATTTTCGGTCGGCATAAAGCAAATCCAATAATTGCAAGGCTTGTTTCAGCGCTAGTAAATTATTTTCATAGCTGTAGCACAACAGTTGCACCGCTTCTTCGTCAATACTTAACCCCAAACTTTTTGCCCGATTGCTTACCCAACGTGGCAATTGTTCCACATTCGGCGTTTGACAATTCACCAATACGGCTTCGGGCGCATATTGATTGGCGGCAATAAACCAAGATTGATTTTCAGTGGCTTTCGTCAGTTTGGCTAGGCGAAAAATCGGCAACACATCAGGGTGTAACAAGGAAACGAATTCCAACAGATTTTTCTGCAAAAGTGCGGTCAGATTTTCCGGTAAATCTAAGAGAATGCATTGCTTATTGAAAAATAAGCCCATAGATTGCACACGTTCAAGCAACGCATTCCAGTCAGTGGAGGGATTAATTTCCAGCCCCCATTTTTCGTCGAATCCTTGTTTAAACGCGGCTTGTTGAATCGCATCCTGACTTTCTTCAAGTAATAACGGATCTTCGCCCATGAGAAAATAAAGCGTCGCGGGTTGACGCGCTAACGAGAGAGAAAGCTGTTCAGGAAAAATACGATTCATTAGTTGCCATGAATTTGGTGCTGTAAGGCCACCATTTTGTTAATTAACTGACGTGCAGCCTGCTCACGCATATCCTGCCAAATCACGTCTTTTTCTGCCGATTTTGCCAATGCCGCACGGGCGTTATCAAAGAATGTGCGATTAACTTTGGTACTGATTGGGAAGCTGTCTTTATTTGGCAATTTCACGCTGGCTTCCACTTCTAAAATCAGCTGTTTTTCCGCCTCACGGCCTTGTTTGAAAATTGATACCACTTGATCTTTGCTTGAAATTTTATTTAAACGCAACACCGGAACATCGGCCTTGTCTTCCACTAAATTCACGTTATTGAGCTGTAACTGGCGACGCATGGATAACGCCATATCGCTATAAGGATCACTGCTTTCCAATTTTAACGTTTGTAATTCTTGAGGAATCAGTTCACCGTTTTGGAAGTGAAATCCACAGGCAGAAAGCGCCAACACGCCGGCGGACAACCATAAGATTTTGAGGAGGTTTAGCATAAAATTTACCTTAAAAACCGACCGCACTTTTGTTTTAAGTGCGGTCATTTTTTTGACTAAAAATATGAGCCTTATTCTACAAGACTCCACTGTTTTACACTAGCCTTACCTTGTGCGGAAAGTGCGGTACATTTTTCGGAGGAATTTTACTTCTTAAACGCGCCTAAAATTCCCCGCATAATTTGTTTGGTGATTTGGCTGCGGATATTACGTCCCACAGCTTTTGCCACACCGCTAACCAATTCTTCCGTCACAGTCAGTTGTTCTCCACGTTTTTTGGTGCCGAAAATCATGCGGCTGAGACTACCCATAATGCCGTTTTCTTCTTCCTGCTTGGCTTGTTCCGCTTGTTTTTGCACCACAGCGGCTAAATCTGCTTGTTGGTTTAACACCTCAAAAGCAGATTCGTTATCCACATAATCTTTATAGAAAGCATACAAATCATCGTCTTTTACCCAAGCGGTGCGTTGTTCGGCAGTAATTGGCGCTAATTGGCTTTTCGGTGGGAAAATGTAAGCAATTTCCACCGGTGTTGGCATGCCTTTTTCATCTAAGAACGAGACTAATGCCTGACCTACGCCGAGTGTTGAAATCGTTTCAACCACGTTTATGCTCGGGTTGGAACGGAAGGTTTCCGCAGCTGATTTCACGGCCTTTTGATCGCGTGGCGTAAAGGCGCGCAAGGCGTGTTGTACGCGGTTACCTAATTGACCGAGCACGGTGTCCGGTAAATCCAATGGGTTTTGGGTCACGAAATAAATGCCCACACCTTTGGAACGAATCAAACGCACAACTTGTTCTACTTTATCTACTAATACGCTTGGTGCGCCATCAAACAGCAAATGCGCTTCGTCAAAGAACATCACGAATTTCGGTTTGTCGGGGTCGCCCACTTCCGGTAGCTGTTCAAATAATTCAGCCATTAACCAAAGCAAGAACGCGCTGTACATGCGTGGAGAGTTAATTAATTTTTCCGAATTAAGCACATTGATTACACCGCGACCATCACGGGTTTGTAGCCAGTCATCTAAGTTAAGAGCCGGTTCGCCGAATAAATTGGCCGCACCTTCGTTTTCTAAGGTTAATAAGGCGCGTTGAATGGCGCCTACGCTGGCGGCAGACACATTGCCATATTCCACTTGGAAGGTTTTGGCGTTTTCCGCTACATATTTCAACATGGCACGCAGGTCTTTTAGGTCGATAAGCAATAAGCCTTTGTCATCTGCCACACGGAACACGAGGTTGAGTAAGCCTTCTTGCGTCGCGTTGAGATTTAATAAACGGGAGAGCAACAACGGCCCCATTTCGGAAATGGTGGTACGGAGCGGAATGCCGGTTTCGCCGAACACGTCCCAGAAGGAAACAGGATAACCGCTCAAATAGCTTTCGCCGCCTAAATTGAATTGTTCGATACGCTCAGCGATTTTGCCTTGCATCGCACCCGGTTGCACTAAACCGGAAAGGTCGCCTTTCACATCCACTAAAAACACCGGTACACCATCGTCACTAAAGGCTTCCGCCATTTTGCGTAATGTCACGGTTTTACCTGTGCCGGTGGCGCCGGCAATTAAACCGTGGCGGTTCGCCATTTTCGCGGTGATACCAAGTTGTTGGTTTTGGCTGGTTTGGGCGAGTAAATATTGCATATTTTTTGTTCCTAATTGATTGCGTATTGTGCAAAGAATGATATTTAAAAAAGTCAGTGCGGTCAAAAAAGATTATGTTTTTACGGTATAATTTGCCTCATTTCATTTATGCAGTTTGAGGTGACGTATGTCCAATGCGGAAATTTTAGTGATTAAAATCGGTCAAGTGCAGTCTTTAACATTTGCGGATGGTTCGTGTTATGAAAGCGCCATTCGCAAGCAACCGGTAGCAGCTGTGAATATTCATTCGCTCGGTGCAGAAGGCAATGATGTGGGGTTAAAAGCTCATCATGGTGGCGTGGATAAGGCGCTGTTTTTTATGTCGGCAGATTCTTTCCCAGCGTTAAATGCGTTATTGGATGAAAATTTTTCTTATCAGGGCACGGCGATTTACGGTGAGAATTTTGTGGTTTCTGAATTGAACGAAGATTCCGTATGCGTAGGAGATCGTTTTCAAATCGGTACTTGCGTGGTGGAAGTGTCGCAACCGCGTAAACCTTGTGAGCGCTTGTCGAAAAATACCAATAATTCAAATACACAACAAACCGTGTATCGTTCCGGTTGGTCGGGCTGGTATGTACGGGTGGTACAAGCGGGCGTAATTCATCAAGGTGATCGGCTGGTATTGTTGAGCCGTCCGCATCCTGAATTTACTATTCGTCATTTGAACCGTTTATTGTCAGCCCCCGAACACACGGACGAGTTAGAACAGGCCTTGGCGCTTGAGGTGTTGGCGCCGGCATTTAAGCGTTCGTTAAATTCAAAACTGATGAAATTACAAGAAAAACAGA
>NZ_CALIWN010000017.1:0-17757 GCF_938046485.1 uncultured Aggregatibacter sp.
TGGCTGTGGCTGTGGCTGTGGCTGTGGCTGTGGCTGTGGCTGTGGCTGTGGCTGTTGAGCTTGTGGCTGCGGTGTGACAACGTTTTGTGAGTGCGCTAACACCCAATTTTTTCCTTCAGGCGTTAAGAAATATTTATAAGCACCGAGCGCCACATAACCATTGGCATTCGCTAAGCGAAATTTTGCATTGCCGCGATTGGTTTCAACTAAGGTCACTTTACCGTTTGCCACATGCGCGCCGTGATCTGTCACATTTAGGTTATGATCACCTTCCGCGTTTCCTTTCACGATGATTTTATCGGCTTTGTTTTCAGCGATATTGGTGTTGAGATCAAAGGTAGTGGAGCCAGTGAGATCTCCTTTAATCGTTAACGTTTTATATTCCGATGTCGGTTCAAATTTGACCGTTGAATTCTGCGTATTCAAATGATGAAGAATACTTGATTGATTAAAACGCCATTGGCTGTTGGCTAATGTGACGTTGACTTCAGTGTTTGCCGGTTTTTGTGGGTTTTCAATAATTGCGCCACTCAGTTTGGCGTTGTTATCAGCAAGAAGTTGTATATGGAACGTAGCTTTATTGGCAATGTCTTCCTCGTCTTCCTCAAATGGGAAATTCGGGTCATTGATGGAAACAAGCGCTTTAGTGGCATTTAATTCGGTGTTATGTAAGTTCAGAGTGATTGTGCGTTCTTGACCTAATGTCCCCAAAATCAATCCATAACCGGCTTTAATGTGAGAATCCGTTAAGTTAACCGTTGGTGAACCACCTTCATCGATTTCCATGAAAGTACTTTTATCGTTTAACGAGGCGTTTAACTTTTTAGCGTTAACACTTTGCGTGTCAGGGAAATCAGTGTCGATATCAAAAACAGATTGCAAATCCTGATTGCCGTTAACGGTAACGTTCTCAATGTTCACAATGTCTTTTTCGTTAAGCGCATACGCTGTGTTGTCTTTACCATTCATCGTGATTTGATGATTCGAAGAATTAATGATCGATGCTTGTCTCGATTCAATTGCATTTGAGCCGTCATTATTGAGCTCAATATCTGCTTGTGTATTGATGGTTGAATGATAGGAGCGAATTGCAGCATTGCCGTCAAAGTCACCGTAAGCATCAGGGATCTTGTGAATTTGAGAGAAGTTTTGGTCAACAATGAGTTTGACACCTTTTTCTAAATTTGCTGTTGTGCCATCTGCACCAAGTAATTGGCTAGACGCATAATCCTCTTTGAGTGTTGCTTTAACGCCCGATTTTAAGGTGATAACATTCCCTTGTGCTGTTGTATCAAAAACACTAAACAAAAAATCCGTTAATTGACTAGGTTGACCTAGGGAGCGATCAGCGCCATTTTCTGTTTTTGCTTTGTTTTGGTAGTTTCCTGCTTCAACGGTGATATTTAGCGCATTTTTGTATGCCGTCGGTGCTTTGTTGATGTCCCATTCGTTGTTAGGTCCATGGGTATATACACAACCGGTTGGCGTATTGCAAGTGAGGTTCACCGCCCATGCCGAGTGGGCTAAACTTAATGCTGCAGCCACCAGACTTAACTGAAAAGTGCGGTGTGTTTTTGGCGTGTTTTTCATCTTCGTTCCTTTTCGTGATTAATCAAGAGACACGTGTATTTTATGACTCTCAGCGCTAAAAATATCACGTTTAATTTGTCGGCAAATTCTACTAAAAATGCCCCTTTTAGCTCAAGAACAAGTTATTTTCTGATTGCAGCATTTAATGATCTTAATCAATTTTTATGCTATGATTTTCCCGTTTTTTAAACATGAATTTACTCTAACAAAAGGAAAAAATTATGGCTTATACTTTACCTGAATTAGGTTATGCTTATGACGCATTAGAACCTCATTTCGATGCGCAAACCATGGAAATCCACCACTCCAAACACCACCAAGCGTATGTCAATAATGCGAACGCAGTGTTAGAAAACTCCCCAGAATTACAAGAACTTGCCGGCGGTTGCCCGGGTAAATTATTGGCACACTTACATGACGTTGCACCGGAAAAACGCCCGGCATTACGCAACAACGTAGGTGGCCACTTAAATCACAGTTTATTCTGGAAAAGTTTGAAAAAAGGCACTACGTTACAAGGCGCATTAAAAGACGCCATTGAACGTGATTTTGGCTCTGTTGAAAACTTCAAAGCGGAATTTGAAAAAGCGGCAGCGACCCGTTTTGGTTCCGGTTGGGCATGGTTAGTGTTAGAAAACGGCAAACTTGCGGTGGTCTCTACAGCAAACCAAGACAACCCAATTATGGGGAAAGAATTTGCCGGTTGTTCAGGCACACCAATCTTCGGTTTAGACGTTTGGGAACATGCCTACTATTTGAAATTCCAAAACCGCCGTCCGGACTACATCAAAGAATTCTGGAATGTGATCAACTGGGATTTTGCGAACGAACGCTTTGAAAAAGCATTAGCCGACGCTCACCATTAATTTTAAGTCAGCCTCATGTTGTCATCTACACAGAAATTGTGTAGATGACGTTTAAGATTCGTCCACTGCGTAACCTTGCGGTGGCAACAATCTCCCATCTAAATAAGCACTATCGCCTTTTTGCGTTAAACGCCCGTCCACAAACCATTTTATCACTAAGGGATAAAACCGAATTTCTTGTGTTTTTACCCGTTCTTCAATATCCATGATGTTATCATTGGGGAAAATCGGCACTTTGGCTTGTAATACAATGGCACCGCCGTCCACTTTTTCATTCACAAAATGAATGGTCATGCCGTGTTCCGTTTCACCTGCGTCTATGGCGCGTTGATAAGTATGCAACCCTGCGTATTTTGGCAATAAGGAAGGGTGAATGTTGAGAATTTTTCCTGCAAAGCGTCGGGTGAATTCCGCGCTCAGAATTTTCATGTAGCCGGCAAGCACAATTAAATCCGCACCGAGATTGTCGATTTCATCACCAATATGGCGATCCATGGCGAGGTTATCGGCGTAATCATGACGCAAAAAAGTGCGGTGAAAAATACCCGCACTTTGGGCGCGTTGCAATCCAAAGGCATCTGCTTTGTTGCTGAATACGCCGACGATTTCGGCGTTGATATAGTGCGACTGGCAAGCATCAATGATCGCCTGTAAATTCGCGCCATAACCGGAAATGAGAACAACGATTTTCTTCATTAACGAATAACAACTTGTTCTTTATCGTCTTGGGCAAGATGTTGGATTTCACCAATGACCCAAGCTTTCTCACCTGCCTGTTGGAGAAGTCCAAGGGCGGTTTCTACATCTTCTTTCGGCAATGCCACAATCATGCCGACGCCGCAGTTAAAGGTGCGGTACATTTCGTGGTCGGTAATGTTGCCATGCTGTTGCAACCAATCGAAAGCTGCCGGCCATTGCCAGCTGTTCTCGTTAATCACCGCTTTAACGCTGTTAGGCAAGACGCGTGGGATATTTTCCCAGAAACCGCCACCGGTTAAGTGGGCGATGGCGTGAACATCAACGTGTTTGATCAGTTGTAAAATGGATTTCACATAAATCTTTGTTGGCGCCAGCAAGTGATCCGCTAAAGAACGACCGTCGAGTTGTGCCTCGGCGGGATTTACACCGGCAACATCAATGACTTTACGAATGAGTGAATAACCGTTGGAATGTGGCCCACTGGATCCTAGGGCGATTAACGCATCGCCGACTTTGACTTGGCTTCCGTCAATGATTTCGGATTTTTCCACCACGCCCACGCAGAAACCGGCGAGGTCGTAATCACCTTGGTGATACATCCCCGGCATTTCTGCCGTTTCACCGCCAACCAAGGCGCAACCGGATTGTTCACAGCCGTTGGCAATGCCTTTAATCACGCTGGCGGCAACATCCACGTCTAATTTGCCGGTGGCGTAATAATCCAAAAAGAATAACGGTTCAGCACCTTGCACCACCAAGTCGTTTACGCACATGGCGACAAGATCAATACCAATGCTGTCGTGACGATTTAAATCAATGGCTAAACGTAATTTTGTGCCAACGCCATCGGTGCCGGACACCAAAATCGGTTCTTTGTATTTCGCCGGAATCGCACATAAGGCACCAAATCCGCCCAAGCCGCCGATGACTTCAGGGCGAGTAGTGCGTTTGACGTCAGGTTTAATACGCTCAACTAATTCGTTACCGGCATTGATATCTACGCCGGCATCTTTGTAACTTAAGGATGGTGTACTCACGATGGCTTCCCGTTGATTTATGAAAATAAAATGAATGAGGGCGCCATTGTACACGCTTACGCAATCGTTTGCGAGGTGTGAAACGGATTTTTCTCTCAAGGCGAGGTTTCAATTAGCTATTAGGTGGAAATTATGACAAAATGAACCACATAGGAACCGTTCGAAATAAAAAAGGAGTTTGCTATGAAAAAAACGATCGTCATTTTAACCGCACTTTTATTGGCAGCTTGTACTTCCTTCTCCCATTCGAACAAATCGGTATCCACGCAGCAAGATGAGGCAAAAGCGCAGGAAGAGGTTTCCATCACGCCACCAAAGAAAACAAAGGTCGGTTTCTTGCAACTCATGCCGGGCATTTTTTATTATGTTGATACTGATTCCATTTGGGTGGATAACAAAGATAAACGTCTTATTCACTTTGATGCGGTGATCAATTTAGATAAAGGATTATATGTCTTTGAAGAGCATCCTAAGTTATATGCCAAATCTATGCGTCAATATAAGATCTTAAATTGTGAGAATCATCATTTTACGCATGTACGTAGCGATTTTTATGCTGATTTCTGGGGAGAAGGCATTCGTACTGCGCCAAAACGTCAATCTCAGCACACGATTACGTTACAACCGCAATCTTCGTTGTATATTTTAGGCGAAGTCATCTGCGCCAATATGTATCGTCGGAAATAAATTTCATTGCGCAATTTTGTAGCGTGCATTTTGATGCACGACCAAATTACGCACGGAACGTTATTTAATGCTTTCGGGCATTCATGATTTCGTGCAACAAGTTGCACGCTACGATTCACTAAAATAGTGATATGAAAATAAACACGGTTACCAGTTTTCACAAGCCCCTTTAGGGCTTGTGAAGTATAGATCCTAAAGGGGAGCCTAAAAACCGCACGTTTTACGTGCGGATTGTTATTCACCTTGTAATTTATAAGCGACTAAATCTTCAATCGTCACAACAGGGAAGTGATGTTGTTTGGCAAAGGCGACGATTTCCGGTGCGCGAGCCATGGTGCCGTCGTCATTGGTGATTTCGCAAATGACACCGGCAGGTTTAAAGCCGGCAAAACGGGCTAATTCAATGGCGGCTTCCGTATGACCACGACGTTCTAATACACCGCCTTTGGCTGCACGCAAGGGGAAAATATGCCCTGGGCGATGTAAATCGGACGGTTTGGCGCCATCAGCAATCGCCGTTTTAATGGTTGTTACACGATCGGCGGCAGAAACACCGGTAGAGACGCCTTTTGCTGCTTCGATTGAAATCGTAAAGGCGGTTTTATTCACGCTGGTATTATTGGCCACCATCGGTGGGAGATCCAATTGTTGGCATAATTCATCAGTGATACATAAACACACGATACCACTTCCGTAGCGAATTAATTTCGCCATTTGCTCAGGGGTAATGGTTTCTGCCGGAAAAATCAGATCGCCTTCATTTTCACGATCTTCGTCGTCAAGTACTAAGACGCCATTGCCTTGTTGAAAAGCCTGAATCGCAGAAATAACACGTTGTTCCGGCGTGCCGAATTGGGAGAGTAATGACTGATTCATAGTAAATTCCTTCGTTAAAACTTGAGATACCAGAATCAGGGCTGATGAGGGAATATCGCCGGTGTAAATCATACATTGCCGTAAAGATAACAACGCATGACGTTGCCTAAATTCTCTTTCATCCAGACTTTTACTGTCGGCTTTGGAGTTTCACCAAATCTGCTGACTTTGCCAAAAAAGCAAACGCTCGTGGGCTTTATGTGTAAACATATTTACCACCGGTAGGGAATTTCGCCCTGCCCTGAGAATGCGGATGTAGTATAGCGCAAAGGCTGTGAATAAAAAACGTTTTTATTTATGCTTGAATTACACAAAATAGTGCGGATAATAGATAAAAATAGGGCATTTATGCGATTTTTTTCAAAAATAGTGCAGGCTATGCGACAGCACTAAAGCGCATCAAGGTGTGTTGTGCTTTTTATAAAACGTTACCAAAAATTACCGCACTTTTGCCTCAATAACGAGGTTAAATAAGGAAATAAGTATGTCAACTTTCCAATACTTACAAGAAAAACGTAAACAGCTTAACCTGAAAGTAAGCGATATATGCCAACAGGCGAATATCACTCGTGCTTATTTCAATCAATTAGTGAGTGGAAAAATTAAGAATCCTAGCGCCGCAAAATTAACCGCGTTGCATCGTGTGCTACAAATTAATGAGCCGAATAATAAAAAAGTCGGAGTAATTTTCGGAAAATTTTATCCTGTTCATACCGGCCACATTAATATGATTTACGAGGCCTTTAGTAAAGTGGATGAAGTGCACGTGATTGTGTGTAGCGATACGGAACGGGATTTAAAGCTATTTTATGATAGCAAAATGAAACGGATGCCAACGGTGCAAGATCGTTTGCGCTGGATGCAACAAATTTTTAAATATCAGAAAAATCATATTTTTATTCATCATTTGGTGGAAGATGGCATCACCAGCTACCCGAACGGTTGGCCGGAATGGGCAAGTCGGGTCAAGGAATTATTCAAAGACAAGGGCTTTACGCCAAGTGTGGTCTTCAGTAGCGAAGTACAAGATAAAGCGCCTTATGAAAAGTATTTAAATCTGGACGTCTCTTTAGTGGATCCTAAGCGGGAATTCTTTAATGTTTCTGCGACTAAAATTCGGAATCACCCTTTCCATTATTGGAAATTTATCCCGAAAGAAGTGCGTCCATTTTTCGCCAAAACCATTGCGATTTTAGGTGGCGAAAGCAGCGGGAAAAGCGTGTTGGTCAACAAATTAGCGACGGTATTCAACACCACATCCGCATGGGAGTATGGCCGTGAATTCGTGTTTGAACAACTGGGTGGCAATGAGCAGGCCATGCAATATTCCGATTACCCGCAAATGGCGCTGGGGCATCAACGCTACATTGATTATGCTGTGCGTCATGCGCACAAGGTCGCCATTATCGATACGGATTTCATCACCACGCAAGCCTTTTGCATTCAATATGAAGGCAAGGCCCATCCGTTTTTAGATTCCATGATTAAAGAATATCCTTTCGATGTCACCATTTTGCTCAACAACAATACGCAATGGGTGGACGATGGTTTACGCAGCTTGGGAAGCCAAAAACAACGGCAGCGTTTCCAACAACTCTTAAAAAAATTGCTTGATAAATACAATGTGCCTTACATTGAAATTGAATCACCGAGTTATTTAGAGCGTTATAATCAAGTCAAAGTGATTGTTGAAAAAATTCTCAATGAAGAAGAACTGCCAGAGCTCAACAGTGAGCATGGGCATTCCCTTTTTTAAATTCGAGTACGTATGATTTTATTTGCAGGCGATCCCCATGGCAGTTTTGATCACCTTTATCCGTTCCTAAAAACCCAACAGGATGTGGCGCTGGTCATTCTTGGCGATTTACAACTCACTACGCCGGAGCCATTAGAAAAGCTGGCGAAGCTGGCTGATTTGTGGTTTATTCACGGCAATCATGACAGCAAGACCGTTGAGGCGTTTGAAGCGTTGTGGGGAACCGAATGGAAACAGCGTAACTTGCATGGGCGGGTGCAGAACATTCAAGGTAAACGAATTGCCGGTTTAGGCGGCGTTTTTCGCGGACAAATTTGGATGCCACCAAATAAACCAATGTTTTTTGATCCTATCCATTATTGCCAATATTGTTCTCAGGAAAGAATCTGGCGAGGCGGTGTGCCGTTACGTCACCGTACGTCAATTTTTCCGTCAGATATTGAGGTGTTGGAAACGCAACAAGCGGATATTTTAATTTGCCACGAAGCACCGAAACCGCATCCATCGGGCTTTGCTGTGATTAATCAACTGGCAGAAAAAATGGGCGTACAACAAATTTACCATGGCCACCACCATGAGAATTTTGATTACGCAGGATCCAAACATCATTACCAAATTATCAATGTCGGTTTTCGCAGTTTGTGTGATCAAGCCGGTCGCTATCTTTATGTTGGGGTGGATGACCGAGGAGTGTAAACGGTCAAAAACACCTGAAAATACCACCGCACTTTCATACATCCCCTTAATCTTGGGGAATTTTATGCGATAATACGACTCCATTTTTTTAGGATGATCTTATGTTATTAAAAAATAAAACACTGGGCAGTGCCTTAATTATTGCCGGCACCGCCATTGGCGCCGGGATGTTGGCAATGCCGCTCACTTCAGCCGGTATTGGTTTCGGATTTACTGCAGTCTTATTGATCGGGCTTTGGTTGCTTCTGGCTTACAGCGGATTGCTCTTTGTGGAGGTATATCAAACCGCCAAACGCAAAGATGACGGTGTCGCTACGTTAGCAGAAAATTATTTTGGTATGCCGGGACGTATCATTTCCACGGTGTCTTTATTTGTCTTGCTTTATGCCTTGTCGGCGGCGTATATGACCGGTGGTGGAGAACTGTTAGCCAGCGCCTTGCCGGCGAATTTTTTGGGTGAAGAGGGAACGCATCTCAAAGCCTCAATTTTGCTTTTTACCATTATCCTCGGCGCATTTGTCGTCATTGGTACGAATGGCGTTGATGGCATTACGCGCCTATTATTTTCCGGCAAAATTTTAGTGTTTATTTTCGTGCTTGCCATGATGTTACCGGAAGTCGTGCCGATGAATTTAATGGAAATGCCGTTAGATTACGCCTTAATTTTGTCAGCCGGCCCGGTATTTTTTACCTCTTACGGCTTCCATGTGGTGATGGGCAGTATCAACAGTTACTTAGACGGTGATGTGAAGCGTTTTAGAACGGCCATTATTCTTGGCACGGCCATTCCATTAGGGGCTTATTTATTGTGGCAATTAGCCACTCACGGTATTTTCAATCAAAATGAATTTGTGACCATCTTAAAAGAAAATCCAACATTGACCGGTTTGATTAATGCCACAAAAACGCTCACCGGTAGCGATGTGTTAAGTCGCATTTTGCCTGTGTTTTATTCGCTTGCATTAATTACGTCTTTTTTAGGTGTCGCACTTGGTTTATTTGAAGGACTAAATGATTTATTCAAACGGGCAAAAATTCCGGCAAATCGCCTCAGTTTAACCATGGCAACCTTCATTCCGCCGTTGGCTTTTGCCTTGTTCTACCCGAACGGATTTATTGCTGCTTTAGGTTATGCCGGTTTGCTATGTGCGTTTTATTGCCTCATTTTGCCTATTGGTTTGGCATGGCGTGTGAGACAACAACATAAAAATTTGCCATACCGTGTCGCTGGCGGAAATGGAATGTTGGTGTTTGCGCTGATTATCGGACTTCTTATCATTGCCATTCCTTTCTTGATTCAAGCCGGCTTCTTGCCACAAGTCATTGGCTAAGGATAAAGGCAAGCGATACAATTATATAAACACAAGGGCGGTTTGGTGGAATCCGTCCTTTTTTGGTTTTATGCAAAGAAAAAGTGCGGGCAAAAAATCATGTGTTTTTTGACCGCACTTGTGTTTTAAATAAGCCTGTAATTGTGACGATTAACGTCGTGGCAAATAACGGGTTGGATCGACGGATTTGCCTTTGTAACGGATCTCAAAGTGAAGTTTCACGCCATCTGTGCCGGTGTTCCCCATTTTAGCGATTTGTTGACCCGCACTGACCATTTGTTGATCTTTGACCAAAATACGATCATTGTGTGCGTAGGCACTGAGAAAGTCATCGCTGTGTTTAATGATGATCAAATTACCATAACCACGCAACGCATTACCGGCGTAAACCACTTGACCACTGGCGGCAGCGTTAACCGCTTGACCTTTAGAACCGCTAATATCAATCCCTTTGTTGCCTCCGTCAGCATTGGAGAAACCTTGAATAATGCTGCCGTTTGTCGGCCAATTCCATACGACACCGGAATTGGCTGGTGCTGTGTCTACAGACGGTTGGGATGAAGGAGATGGCTGTGCCGGTGTATTTTGTGTAATAAGCGGCACATTTTTCGGCGGCACAGTGCCCACGGTGGCTTTTACCGGTCCGGTAATCGTGCCGTCTGAACCATATTGTGTACCATTGGCACCCGGTGTGTAAGTGACGACAGGTTCCGCCGGTTTGCTTTCAGGCGCGGTTGGTGTAGTGACCTGTGGCGCAGCGGTAGGTGTATTGACTGCTGCGGAAGGCGCTACATTTTGTGGACGATTGGATGAAATTTTCATCACTTGACCCACGTTGAGCTGATAGGGCTCCGACAAATTGTTTAATGCCGCTAATTCTTTCACATCCAAACCGGAAATATAAGCGATAAGGAACATGGTATCGCCTTTGCGCACCGTGTAAGTATCGCCTTTGTAGAAACCTTTATTGATTTGGCTGTAATCCGGCGCATTGGTTTCCGGATTGCGCGGAATCGTAAAATCTTGCGAAGTTTGCTGCGGTTTATTTTGCACTGCCGGCGCCGGTTGCGGTTTTGGTGCCGGCTGCGGTTGATACGTCGGCTGGAAATTCGGCTGTGGAGCAGATTGAGCCGGTTGAGCCGGCGTTTGTGGTATTGGACCGTTCATGCTATTCGGAACGCTACTTTGTTGAATTTGAGGCTCCCAGCTGGTATTGCCACCCATAGAGGGATTGTCCACCGGTTGCATGATGCCAGGGGATAAGGTGCCATCTGCGTTTTCTACTGGTGCCGGTGCGTCTGAACTACAGGCTGTAAGAATAGCCACCGTAATAGGTAAAAGTAAAAAAGACTTTTTCATAAAAATATTCCTTATTGCATATTGATTGGCATACGTTGTTGTTGAATTTCCGGCAGCCAACTACCGCCTGCGATAGCACCGGTGCCTTCTACCGGCTGCATGATACCCGGCGGAAGCGCATCTTTATCTTTCTTTTCTTGAATTGGCTCATCAGCATCCCATGAACAGGCTGTCAGTGCCATAGACAATAACAAAATCAGTTTATTCATTGTATAACCTTGATTAACGTAAAATAAAATAAGCGACAACGGCTAAAATCACCACCGACCAACCGATGACTTCAATGGATTTGCGCAGTTTCGCTGCAAATTTTTCGCCGCCCCAAGCCGCTAATTTGGCGACCAATAAGAACCTTGCCGCACGGGAAATAAATGCGGTGATGACAAAGGGTAAAAATGCCATTTGCATCACGCCGGCACAGATGGTGAAAACTTTGTAAGGAATCGGTGAGAAACCTGCCACAAACACCACTAAAATGCCCCATTTTTCAAACCACTGAACGGCAGTTTGCCAATGCGACTGATAGCCCCATTGGTTAATGTAATGTTCTACAAAATCAAACGCATAATAACCCAATGCATAGCCGATCATGCCACCCAACACGGAAGCAATCGCCGTAAATAAGGCAAATTTCACCGCACTTTGTGGTTTTGACATGGACATTGGGATAAGCATGACATCCGGCGGAATGGGGAAGAAAATTGCTTCGATAAAACTGACGAACGATAACCAAAATGGGGCGAAACGGTGTTTCGACCAAGCCATGGTTTTATCGTACATTGCGCCAAATAAATTCATTTACTTTCCTTATGCTGAAAGGCGAAATTATTCACTTTCTAACCAATGTTGTAAAGCCTTAATTGAGTGGTGCGCCGTCATGTCCACTTGAATTGGCGTGATGGACACATAGCCGTTTTTTACTGCATGAAAATCCGTGCCTTCGCCCTCATATTCCGGTAATCCGCTCAACCCGATCCAATAAATATCTTCGCCACGGGGACTTTGTTGTTTAATGACTTCGGCAGACGCAGAACGGTAACCCAAATGGCAGACTTTAATGCCTTTGAGCTCTTCATAAGGCACATCCGGCACATTAATGTTGAGAATTTCGTGTTTGCCCAATAATTGAGAATGTAATTTAGGGACGAGTTCGCATACCACACGGGCTGCCGTTTCAAAATGTTGACGGCCGTCAAGGGACACCGCAATAGACGGCAAACCAAGATGGCGCCCTTCAAAGGCGGCGGCCACGGTACCGGAATACAATACATCGTCCCCCAAGTTTGCGCCGGCGTTAATGCCGGATACCACTAAATCGATGCGCCCGGAAAGAAAACCGTTGAGCGCAATGTGAACGCAATCGGCGGGCGTACCGTTAACGCAATAATCGCCACTTTCCAAATGTAGCGGTTGTAATGGTTTCACTAAGGTTAACGAACTTGAAGCGGCACTGCGGTTGCTGTCAGGTGCGACGATGGTGACGTTGGCGATCTTGCGCAAGGCGTCTGCCATGGCGCGAATGCCCGGCGCATGAATGCCGTCGTCGTTACTTAATAAAATATTCATATTCTTCCTGTGTTTTAATTTTCGACATTGACTAGTTCGCGAATGAGCGCAGTGGCATAACTGCCCGCCGGTAAATAAAATTTCAAGCGCAAGCCGTTTGGTTCAAATTGCCATTGGAATTGCTGGGGTTGCATTAATATTGGGCGGCGTGCCGCTTTCATACGTTCTTGACGCATTAACGGGAATAACGCCTGATGTTGGGCGAAAATTTCATTTTCAAAATCCACCGCACTTTTCTCTTCTTCACTGATAAGAGGTGCAGTGAGTAAAACATCTTGTTGTGCCAAACGCTGTTGCAGCTGCGCCAAATCTTCCGACTCGTCCACCACAAACCAGCTGTGCGAACCGTTAAGTTGCAAAATATCTCCATTTAAGACCTGCTGAGCCAAGCCAAGTTCAATACGCTTGGCCACAATAAGGTTGAAAATCTCACTGCGTGCAGCAGAAAGATAGAAGCTACGTTTATTGCGATCTTTGACGTTAATTTCGCCGTTTGCCCAGCGTAACGCCTGCGTTAAGTTATTGCCATCACGACCAAAACGTTGTTCGGTGAAATAATTTGGGAAACCGTTTTTTGCCAGAAAATCTAACCGCTCTTTGAGTTCATCGGTTTCTTCAGTATTACGGAGCAAAATCTCAAAATGGTTGCCTTGTAAGCTGCCGATACGAATTTTGCGTTGGTGGCGGGTGACGTCGAGAATTTCTACACCCTCGAGGGAAAATTGACTGAAATCCGGTGTTGGTTGTCCGGGCATTTGCAGACTGAACCATTGCTCGGTAACGGCTTTGCGATCTTTCAGTCCGGCGTAGCTCATGTTGCGCGCAGAAATACCGGCGAATTTTGCCAGCTGTTCGCCTACAAACAAGGTGTTGCAATCGGTTTTGCGCACTTTCACGACAACAAATTCGCCATCGCCACTCATGTCGTAGCCGAGCTGTTCTTTCACCACAAAATCTGCATATTCCGCTTTTAAAAGTGCGGTCTGTTTTGGCGGTGTTTTTTGCAGATAGGCTAAGTCCATCATGGTTTGCGTACCAATAAGGCGACTGCCTCGCAGGCAATGCCTTCACCGCGACCGGTAAAGCCAAGCTTTTCTGAGGTGGTGGCTTTGACGTTGACTTGTTCGATGTCGACAGACAAATCCTGTGCGATCAGGGTGCGCATAGCATCAATATGCGGGCGCATTTTCGGTGCTTGGGCGATGATGGTCACATCCACGTTGCCTACGATATAGCCTTTTTCCTGTACTTGGCGGTATGCTTCCCGTAATAACACGCGGCTGTCTGCACCTTTGTATTGCATATCCGTGTCGGGGAACAGCTTGCCGATATCACCTAAGGCGACAGCGCCGAGTAAGGCATCGGTTAGCGCATGAAGCGCCACATCGCCGTCGGAATGGGCGATAAAGCCTTTGTCAAAGGGAATGGTGACGCCGCCGATAATAAGCGGATTGTCGGTGCCGAAAGCGTGAACGTCAAAACCATGGCCGATTCGTATCATGTTGTCTTCCTCATTAAATAAAATTCTGCCAACGCCAAATCTTCCGGGCGGGTGACTTTAATATTATCGCTACGTCCTGCCACTAAGTGCGGTTGAAATCCCGCGAGTTCCATGGCAGAGGCTTCGTCGGTGACGGAAAGTTGTTGCTGTTGTGCGTGGATTAACGCGTTTCGTAATAACTCTGCGCGGAAAAACTGTGGCGTCTGCGCCAACCAAAGTTGGCTGCGATCTTCGGTATGGGCAATTTGTTGTGAAGGCAGAGCACGCTTGATGGTATCCGTCGCCGGAACGGCTAAAATTGCGCCGTTGTCATCCTCAATTTCAAGTAATTTGTCTAAATCGCCGTGGGTTAAACAAGGACGTGCCGCATCATGTACCATCACCCAAACATCCGTGTCGGCATTTTGTATCGCCTTTAACCCGTTCAACACAGAATCCGCACGGGTTTCACCACCTTCAACCAACGTCATTTTTGGGTTTTGTGCCAGATTAAGTTGTGCAATGTAAGGATCATCAGCAGTGACGGCTAACACGATTTGGCTGATGTGTGGATAAGAAAGCAACACGTTTAAGGTGTGCTGCAAAATAGGTTGTCCGTGAATAGGAAGGTATTGTTTCGGTTTGTCCGCCTGCATCCGACTGCCAATGCCGGCCG
Organism: uncultured Aggregatibacter sp.; assembly: GCF_938046485.1. NCBI lineage: Bacteria > Pseudomonadati > Pseudomonadota > Gammaproteobacteria > Pasteurellales > Pasteurellaceae > Aggregatibacter > uncultured Aggregatibacter sp. Next base: position 14,620 of record NZ_CALIWN010000017.1, read on the forward strand.
CCGGCACAACGGCGATAATCTTGCGATTTGAGGTCATTATTTATGTTCTTTGACGATGTGATAGAAAGTTTCGTTTGGTTTCACCATTTCATGCTGTAAACGGGCGCGTTCTTCAATGGCATCCACCCCTTCTTTTAAGTCTTTAATTTCCGCAGCAATGATTTGATTTCGTTGGGAAAGTTTTTCATTTTCCTGTTGATGGACGGCGATTTCTTTGGTGGTGTTTTTATAATCCCAATAGCCGTTTTTGCCGAACCAAAAATCGTATTGGAACAGCACTAAAACCGCGAATAATAAAGAGAGAAATAAGCGCATAAAAAACCGGTAAATCGAATCGAAAAAAATTGCGCTTAGTTTACCTTGAATTGCACCAAAATGCGATATTGCCCGCCCGGCGTCGAATAATTTCTTAAAAATTGAGGTGTATCGTAGTAAGATAAGGCAATTTTTAATAGCCTGTGAGGTGCCCATGAAACCCTATTTAATTGCTCCTTCCATTCTTTCTGCTGACTTAGCGCGTTTGGGTGAAGATGTGGAAAATGTCTTAAAGTGCGGTGGTGATGTCGTTCATTTTGATGTGATGGATAACCATTATGTCCCGAACTTAACTTTCGGGCCTGCCGTGTGCAAAGCCTTACGCGATTATGGTATTACTGCACCGATTGACGTGCATTTGATGGTGAAACCGGTGGATCGTATTATCCCCGATTTCGCTAAAGCCGGTGCTAGCTACATTACCTTCCATCCGGAATCCTCTGAACATATCGATCGCACTTTGCAACTTATCCGCGATAACGGTTGTAAATCCGGTTTAGTATTTAACCCGGCAACGCCGTTAAGCTATTTAGATTATGTGATGGACAAAGTGGATATTATTTTATTGATGTCGGTGAATCCGGGCTTTGGCGGACAATCTTTCATTCCAGCAACCTTAGAAAAACTGAAACAGGCAAGAAAACGCATTGATGAGAGCGGATTGGATATTCGTTTAGAAGTAGATGGCGGCGTGAAAGCGAGCAATATTGCAGAAATTGCCCGCGCCGGTGCGGATATGTTCGTTGCCGGTTCGGCGATTTTCGATCAACCGGATTACAAAAAAGTCATTGATGAAATGCGTCAGCAGTTAGCCGCAGTAGGAAAATAAGCATGACAGGACAACTTAAATTAATTGGTTTTGATTTGGATGGCACCTTGGTGGACAGCTTGCCGGATTTGGCATTATCTGTGAATTCAGCGTTAGCAGAATTCGATTTGCCACAAGCGCCTGAAGCGTTGGTGCTCACTTGGATTGGCAACGGCGCGCAGATTTTAATTGCCCGTGCATTGGAATGGGCAACGGCACAATCGGGCAAAACCTTGACGGACGCTCAAATTGCCACATTAAAGGAACGTTTTAATGTCTTTTACGGTGAAAACATCTGCAATCGCAGCCGTTTATTTCCTCACGTGAAAGAGACTTTGCAGAAACTTAAAGCCAAAGGCTATCGTTTGGCTGTGGTTACCAACAAACCGACCCAACATACCCGCCCCGTGTTGAAGGCTTTCGGCATTGAAGACTTATTCGATGAAGTGTTGGGCGGACAATCGTTACCGGCCATCAAACCGCACCCGGGCCCGCTATTCTATTTATGCGGCAAATTCGGTTTATACCCAAAACAAGTGCTGTTTGTCGGCGATTCCCGCAACGATATTATTGCCGCCCATAATGCTGGCTGTCCGGTAGTGGGGTTGACTTACGGTTACAACTACAATATTCCAATTTCCGAATCCCATCCGGATTGGGTTTTTGAGGATTTCGCGGACTTATTGACGCTTGTTTGATTGATTCTTTTGAATGGATGGCGCAAACGTCCACGTTTGTGCCTTTATTTAATTTTGGCTACAGCACAAGCGTGGACGCTTGCGCTATCAATAATAAGATTTAAAAATTAAGGATGTAAAAATGAGCAAACCTATTGTGTTCAGCGGCGTACAGCCATCAGGTGAATTGACTATCGGTAACTACCTCGGTGCGTTGCGTCAGTGGGTGAAAATGCAGGATGACTACGAATGCTTGTTCTGTATTGTGGATCAACATGCCATCACCGTGCGTCAAGACCCGGCAGCATTACGCAAAGCCACTTTGGACGTATTGGCGTTATATTTAGCCTGTGGCATCGACCCGGCAAAATCCACGATTTTCATTCAATCTCATGTGCCGGAACACGCACAGTTGGCTTGGGTATTAAATTGTTACACGTATTTCGGCGAAATGAGTCGCATGACCCAATTTAAAGATAAATCCGCCCGTTATGCGGAAAATATCAACGTCGGCTTGTTCACTTATCCGGTCTTAATGGCGGCAGACATTTTGCTTTACCAAGCCAACCAAGTGCCGGTAGGCGAAGATCAAAAACAACATTTGGAAATCACCCGCGACATCGCGCAACGTTTTAATGCGTTATACGGACCGCACTTTGCCGTGCCGGAAGTGTTTATCCCGAAAGCAGGCGCACGCGTGATGTCCTTGTTGGAGCCTGAAAAGAAAATGTCTAAATCGGACGAAAACCGCAACAACGTTATCGGCTTATTAGAAGACCCGAAAGCGGTTGCGAAGAAAATCAAACGCGCGGTAACCGACTCCGATGAGCCGCCGGTGATTCGTTATGACGTGAAAAATAAAGCGGGCGTGTCCAATCTGCTCGATATTCTCTCCGGCGTGAGCGGCAAAACCATTGCAGAACTTGAGCTGGAATTTGAAGGCAAAATGTATGGTCACTTGAAAGGTGCTGTTGCTGACGAAGTTTCTGCCATGTTGACTACGTTGCAAGAACGCTACCATCATTTCCGCAATAACGAGGAATTACTCCTCCAAATTGCTAAAGACGGTGCGGAAAAAGCCAAAGCACGTGCACAAGAAACGTTAGCGAAAGTGTATGATGTCATCGGGTTTATTGGCGCGAAGTAAGCTATTTCACATAAAAACCAAAGCGGCGTTAAAGCCGCTTTTTTATTTTAAGGCAAAAGCCGGAGGCAAATAAAAAGTGAGGTGAAAATTCATTGTAAATTTTGACCGCACTTTATCCTTGTATAGTTAACAAATCATGGCAACAATGGTAATCCCAATTCTTTCAAAAATGCATTATGTTTTTCCGTAGC
>NZ_CALIWN010000018.1:0-32303 GCF_938046485.1 uncultured Aggregatibacter sp.
GTAGCGTGCAACTTGTTGCACGAATGATTAACCTCAATGCGTAATTCATGATTTCGTGCGTAGCGTGCAACAAGTTGCACGCTACGATTCTTTTATCGTTACTTAAAATGTTCGCTTATTTTTATTTTCTCTTAGTACGCTTAGTGCGCTGACGTTGTTTTTCTTAACAACGCATAACCTAACAAGGCTGACACACACGAGCCCAATAAAATACCGAGACGAGAGAGGGTGTCAAAGTTATCATGCCCGGTTTCTCCGAAGGCAAGGCCGGCAAGGAACATCGACATAGTAAAGCCGATACCGCAGAGTACGGCAATCGCAAAAATCTGCGTGAAATGGATGCCTTCAGGTAATTTTGCAAGACGTAATTTCACCGATAAGTAACTGAACAGGAAAACGCCAAGCGGTTTGCCGATGATTAAACCGAGCATAATGCCCAAGGTGAGTGGTGAGCTTAAGCTGGAGAATCCCACGTTTTCCAAGGAGACACCGGCATTAGAAAACGCAAATAACGGCAGAATCAAATAGCTACACCATGGCGCCAAAATATGTTCGAATTGATGCAGGGGCTTTTCACCTTGGCGTCCCTGCATTGGGATACAAAAACCGATGATCACGCCTGCCAAGGTGGCATGAACGCCTGATTTGAGTACGGAAGCCCATAAAATCAAACCGACCACCATATAGGCGCAAAGCGCACTGACTTTAAAGCGATTCATGGTGACCAAAATACTGATGGTGATGGCGGCGGTAATCAGCGCCGGCGTACTGAGTTCGTGTGAGTAAAAAATTGCAATGACAACAATGGCGCCGAGGTCATCAATAATGGCAAGTGCCAATAAAAAGACTTTGAGCGGTAAAGGGACGCGCTTGCCTAAAAGCGCAACAATCCCGACGGCAAAAGCAATGTCTGTCGCCATCGGAATTGCCCAGCCGGACTGAATTTCCGGCGCACCTTGCGCAATCAAAAAATAAATTAAAGCCGGTACTACCATACCCCCGATTGCCGCAATGGCAGGGAAGATCGCTTGTTGATAACTTGAGAGCGAGCCTTCTAGCATTTCACGTTTGACTTCCATGCCAACCAAAACGAAAAATACTGCCATAAAACCATCGTTTACCCACATGAGTAGGGGCTTGGCAATACTAAATGCGCCAAATTGTACGCTGACCGGGGTATCTAAAAAGTGAAAATAGTTTTCGCTCAGTGCCGTGTTGGCGAGCACAATGGCCATCAAGGCAAAAATCAGCAGCAATACGCCACCGCTGGCTTCAGATTGGAAAAATTTTTGGATACGTTGCATAAACAATAATACTCCCTGAGATAACGCCTGAAAGGCAAAGCATAAATATGAAAGTTAAGAAAGTTACAGGAAATGAATGATATTTTCAAGAAAAGTTGGGATTGATTAATGTTATTCTCACTATTTTTTATTTTTAAAGCGATTTCATTTATTTTGGCAAGCAGCATGTCATTACATTAATTTTTGTAAATAGGCTTTGCCGAGTTGATTCATTTGATGTTGAATCCACAACTGTCTGCGTTTGGTGTAAGCGCCCGGTGCATTAACATGATAAACGATCGGGTTAGGCAAAACGGCGGCTAAAAGTGCGGCTTCATTTGGCGATAAATTTTTTGCTGACTTTTTGAAATAAAATTGGCTGGCGGCTTCCACGCCATAAATGCCTTCGCCAAATTCCGCAATGTTTAAATACACTTCTAGAATGCGTTTTTTAGACCAGAGGGTTTCTAACAACAGGGTGGCAGGCACCTCAATTCCCTTCCGAAGCCAACTTTGTCCATGCCATAAATAGAGATTTTTAGCAGTTTGTTGAGAAATCGTTGACGCGCCACGCGTGCGTTGGCTTTTTTGATTATACTTGAAGGCTCTTTCAATGGCATTGAAATCAAACCCGTAATGTGTCGGAAAATTTTGATCTTCGGCGGCAATCACGGCTAATTGCATTGGCCAAGCAATATCGTCAATACTAATCCATTGGTAGCGTGTCGTGTATTTCATATCGCCGGCGAATAAATGGGCGACTTTTTGTTGCAACATATACGCTGAGCAGGGGATGGGAATAAAGCGAAAAAGAAATGTGATGGCAACGATGGCGAGAAAAAAACGAATGAAAAAACGCACCGCACTTTTGTAGGAAAAGTGAAATCGGCGCAATCTGACGTTAAACGGCGTTAACCGTTTCAAAATAACATTAGTCAGCTTTTTGTGACACATTCAGTTGGTTTCTTATCCAGTCGATAAATTCGGGATCCATGGTTTTTAGCATATTGGAACCCCGTGTAATGGTTGCTGCGCTGGTATTGAGATTTTGTTGAATTTCTCGTTGTGGTAGGTTTTTATCCAATAATTGCGCGATAATTTGTAAGCGTAACCCTACGGCATCCCGTTCGTCAGCGGTGAGCAATAAGGTTAAGACATCTTGTGCTTTGCCCTGTTCGAATGCGGTTTTTAACATATCAAGAAAGGCATTCCATTGTTCTAAATTGCGACTAATGTACATATCAACGATCCTACATCCTATACTATTAAACTAGTGCGCCTAGTATAGCCGATCATATTCTTCATTGCTAAAAGTTTGTGGATCTTCTTTGTTTTGCAATCGCTGATAGTAAAAATCGTAAGTCAGGACATTTTGCACATAGCCTCGCGTTTCATAAAACGGAATGGATGCTACGAATTCGTCCATTTCTAACTTACCATTGGCGCGCGCCAACCATTTTTCCACACGGTGTGCGCCGGCATTATAAGCTGAAGCAATGAGAATCCGGTTATTTGGATATTTGGCATTTAACTCCGCCAAATATGCCGTGCCGAGCAAAATATTATTCAGCGGCTTAAATAAATCTGCTTCATCCGTATAAGGCAATTTGGCATGACTGGCAGTCGCTTTAGCGGTACTTGGCAAAAGCTGCATTAATCCGCGCGCATTGGCGGAAGATTGTGCTTGTGGATTCCATGCGCTTTCTTGTCGGGAAATTGCCATCGCAAACGTTTTACTGACAGGCGTGTTTCGCGATGTTTGCGGTTTGCCTTTGCTTAAGGTAAGACGGCGTGGTTTTAATGCAATGTCATAATAATGGCTATAAGCCATTGGCAGGCGCACTTGAATGTAATCTAATGCCTTCGCAATAATGGTGCCATCCACGCCTAAATCAAACCAATCTTGCTGGTTGGCATATTGGCTGAGAGCAATTTGTCTTTCTTTTTTCCGATCGGCAGAAAGATTTTCTAACAGGAAACGCCAACGTTGTTTCGCGGCACCAAGTCGATCCAGTTGGCGCAATTCGGCAATTTCTTCCAATACCGGTTGTACCTCGTTAAATGTATCAGCCCAAGCTTCATCGGTCATGCTCGGGGTAATGGGTAATTTAGGTGGCTCGAAGTGATAACGGTTACCACGCGTTTGCGGATCTAATTTGGCTGCCGCCAACATCGGATAAAATCCTCGTTCATGAGAAAGTGCGGTCCATATTTCTGTTGTTTTTTGGCTATCGCTTTTCGCGATGGTTTTGGCGAACCAATAACGCCATTCTTGTTTTTGACGGCCTTCATCAGAGAGGGTGTTGAGCCATGGCGCTAAATCGGTTTTTTGCCAAATCGCCATACGCAAACGGCGTTCGGTAAGGTTATCTGCTTTTAATTTGAGAATTTCCGCATCCCGCCATTGTTGAAATAACGGGCTTTCGTTATCAAAAAAACGATTTAAAAACGCGATTTCCCATTCACGCATTTCTGCGTCAGTCAGTTGCCAGTCTTTCGCCCATTGTGCATAAGGCGCAAAGCCGGGATCTTTCATGTTTTCGGGCAACGTACGCAAATAGCGCGGAAAACTTTGTACCACCGCAAATTTCAGTAGGGCAGTGTTATTTTCCGTCAGCGGTAATCTTGCGGTGAATTCGGCTAAACTTGCCGGTGTTTTGATGAGTGTTTGCAACAGTTGTAATTGGGCGGCAATTTTTTCGTCTTCGTTCTCACCGGTCATGCGATGTAATTCCGTGACTAAGAGTGCTAAGCCGTTTTCATCATTTTTGGCGAAGAGCATTTCCGCTTTTTGATAAACTTTCGCTGCCGTTCTGCCGCCGCGAGCATACCACGCTGCCCAAAGTTGAGCATCGTTAGGCAGTTTGCTGTTAGCTAACCAAAGCTGTTCATAACGAGAAATAACATTTGTATTTGCGTTGGAAGCTTGTTTTTTATCTGTTGTGTTGTTTGTGCTTTCCTGTTGCAGTTCGGCGTTTAAAACGGCAATTTGCATTTCCAAGGTGTTTGGCGTAATGCGTTGCGCATAATGGACTAATCCTTCCATATCATTCGCATTTATTAATAGCGTGAAAAGACTTTGTTCCCATCGTGAACGTAAAAAATGCGTAGGATATTGTTGGATAAGTTGTTCTATTTCTTGTTTTAATGCGTTGACATCTTCTGCTGGGGTATCTTGATTGACGCTTTTTATGCGCGCTTCGAGGTAAGTGGACATGGCGTCTGTTTTCAGAGGATAGTCTTTTAGGGAATCAATAAGTTTAAGATATAACTCGGCATTATCGGAAACGTTGTTATTTTTCACCGCACTTTTTAACAGATTTTCTAACTGTAAAAATGTCGCCCGTTGAGCAAGGTGTTTGAGTTCATCTGCATGTTGGGCTTTCGACCATTCGGCTTGTTGATGGGATAGGTTCGGTTTACGTTCAGCCTTATGAGTATGTGATCCTAAGGCTGAAAACGAAAGTGCGGTCAACATGAGCAAAGAAATGGAAGCTTGTTTCAAATATCGCATCGTGAGTTTCCGACAAAGATAAATAAGGTGAAAAGAAGGTGTGGGGTAATAACCGCTTAATTAACCTCTTTTACGCGCAATTCTTTTGGCACTTCAAAGAACATATTTTCTTCGAGCCCCTGCAATTCTTCTACATCCGTGACGCCAAATTCTTTCATGCGCGCAATCACCGATTGCACTAATTCTTCCGGCGCGGAAGCACCTGCGGTGACACCAATGGTTTGCACGCCGTTAAACCAATCCGGCTGAATATCATTGGGATCATCAATTAACTTAGACGCCACTCCCATACGGGAAGCCAACTCTGCCAAACGGTTAGAGTTAGAGGAGTTTTTGGAGCCTACCACGACCACTAAATCGGATTGTTTTGCCAGTTCGCGCACCGCCTGTTGACGGTTGGTGGTGGCATAACAAATGTCGTTTTTATGTGGGCCTTGAATCGCAGGGTATTTTTCTTTTAAGGCACTGATGGTTTCCGCCGTATCATCTAAAGACAGCGTCGTTTGTGTCATAAAGGTTAAATCATCATTGTGGCTTACGGGGAGGTTAGCAATATCCTCGATACTTTCAATGAGATAAATACCACCCTCTTGGTTGCCGTATTGCCCCATGGTGCCTTCCACTTCCGGATGGCCTTTGTGGCCGATGAGAATCGCTTTCGTCCCTTTTTTACTGGCACGCGCCACTTGCATATGTACTTTGGTCACCAAAGGGCAAGTGGCGTCAAATACTTTGAGATTGCGGTCTTTCGCTTCTTGACGCACTGCTTGGGATACGCCATGAGCGGAAAAAATCACAATGGCGCCATCCGGCACTTCACTCAGTTCTTCCACAAAAATGGCGCCGCGTTCACGCAAGCCGTTCACCACAAAACGGTTATGCACCACTTCGTGGCGTACATAAATGGGCGCACCATGAATTTCCAACGCCAGTTCAACAATACTGATGGCACGATCGACACCGGCACAAAAACCGCGTGGGTTGGCTAAAATTATCTTCATTTTTGACCGCTCTTTTGTTTGTTCTTATCACCTTTAAAGGCATCTAATGCCAATAAACCGGCGCCGATACAAATGGCAATGTCCGCCACATTAAACACCGGATAATGATAAATATCCCAATAAAAATCAAAGAAATCCACCACAAAACCGTTATAGGCACGATCCACCATATTAGCAAGCGCACCACCAATAATCAGGGCATAAGCTGAATTTTGTAATTTTTGGTCTGCACGATTTTTCTTCATGAAATACGCCAGCATCAGAGAAATACTAATCGCCAACAGAATAAAGAAATATTTTTGCCAACCATCGTGATTCGCCAAAAAGCTGAATGCCGCGCCATAATTGCGTACATAAGTGAGATTAAACACCGGCAGAATGTTCACGCTTTCATACAAATCAAATTTTTGTACCACAATGTACTTTGTCAGCAAATCAAGCAAAAAAGCGACCGCACTTAGCCAGAGAAAAGAGAGTCCGGATTTTTGTTGGGACATAATGTTTCCTAAATAAAATCATGATCAAAATTAGGTCGCCATTCTAGCACAAGGCAAGGGTTTATACAGAAAAAGGTGATGAGAAAGCGAATAGATATACGTCATTTTATGTTGCAGGCGAACACCATGGAATGACGTAATGGATTTTCGTGAAATGGCAAAGCGTTTAAAACGTGTTGAAAAATCACCGCACTTTTCAGTCAGGTGTCGATAGTCAGGCTTGCTTTTTGTGAAATTTACAATATGATAGCCGCCCTTTTATTTCTAGAATTGAGACGATTATGTTGGGTATAGATTTTATTGAACTGTTAGGTTACACTGCAACCCTTTTTGTCGCGGTTTCATTTTTGTTTAAATCGATAGTTTCCCTCAGAACCGTTAATTGTATCGGTGCGATTTTATTCGTCATTTATGGGCTCGTTAAACAGACTTATCCGGTTGCGTTATTGAATATCTTTTTAGTCGCCGTAAATCTGTATCAACTGTGGCGACTAAAACAGGAGAAGCAATAGAAAGATAAAAGCTGAACCTTTCCCGAGATTCAGCTTTTCTTTTACCTTTAAACTAGGCTAATTCCGCACGTAATTTCTTCGTGACATCCACCATCACTTTTAATGCGGCGATGGTTTCCGGCCAGCCGCGGGTTTTTAGGCCGCAGTCCGGGTTTACCCATAAGCGTTCTTTTGGTACCACTTGTAACGCTTTGTGAAGAAGATGTTCGATTTCTTCTGCGGTCGGTACGCGTGGGCTGTGGATATCGTACACGCCCGGGCCGATGTCGTTCGGGTATTTGAAATCACCGAAAGCAGTAAGTAATTCCATGTCGGAACGGGAGGTTTCGATGGTGATCACGTCGGCATCTAGGGCGGCAATGGCCGGTAAAATGTCGTTAAATTCGGAATAACACATGTGTGTGTGAATTTGCGTATCATCTTTACAACCCATTGAACTTAAACGGAAAGCTTCACCTGCCCATTGTAAATAAGCGTCCCAATCGGCACGTTTGAGCGGTAAGCCTTCGCGAATGGCCGGTTCGTCAATTTGGATGACTTTGATCCCCGCTTTTTCTAAGTCCAACACTTCATCAGAAAGCGCCACGGCAATTTGTTTACACACCGTTGAACGTGGAATGTCGTTACGCACGAAAGACCATTGTAAAATCGTTACCGGGCCGGTCAACATCCCTTTCATCACTTTGTTGGTGAGGCTTTGAGCATATTGCGACCAACGCACGGTCATTGGTTCCGGACGGGTCACATCGCCGTAAATGACCGGTGGTTTGACGCAGCGGGAACCGTAACTTTGTACCCAACCGAATTTGGTAAATGCGAAACCATCGAGCAATTCGCCGAAGTATTCCACCATGTCGTTACGTTCTGCTTCGCCATGTACTAACACGTCTAAATCCAATTTTTCTTGCTCGCGCACCACGAATTCAATTTCTTTTTTCATTGCCGCTTCGTAATCTGTCAAGCTGAGATCGCCTTTTTTGAAGGCGGCACGGGCATGACGAATTTCCGTGGTTTGCGGGAAGGAACCGATGTTGGTGGTTGGCAGCAACGGTAGATTTAACCACGCATTTTGTAATTTAATCCGTTCTGCAAATGGCGATTTACGTTGATCGGCATTTTTCGGCAGATTTGCCAAACGTTCCGCCACACAAGTGCGGTGGATTTCATGGGAGTTTTTACGCGCGTCAGCTGCCGCTTGGCTAGCATCAAGATCGGCTTGCACAGCTGCTCTGCCTTGCTCAAGTGCGATTTTAATGACGCGTAATTCTTGAATTTTTTGCAAGGTGAACGCCAACCATTGATAAAGCTCCGGCTTGTTGGTTTGCAGCTGGGTTTCCACCGCTAAATCATAAGGCGTATGGAGTAGAGAACAGCTTGGCGCAATCCATAAATGCTCACCTAATTTCGCTTTTAGTGGTTCAACCACGTCTAACACTTGGTTTAAGTTGGCACGCCAAATATTACGGCCGTCAATCACGCCTACGGAAAGGATTTTGTCGTAATCAACGAATTCATACACTTGTTCCGGCGCGCGCACCAAATCAATGTGGAGACCGGCTACCGGCAAAGATTTCAATAAATCGGCGTGTTCAGCGACAGAGCCAAAATACGTCGCAAGCAACAGTTTAGCGTTGACTTGTGCAGCAAACGTCGCATAAACCGCTTTATAGGCGACAATCCATTCTGCCGGTAAATCTAAGGTTAAAGCAGGCTCATCAATTTGAATGTATTCCACACCTTCAGCGGTTAATGCGTTTAAGATGTCCACATAAACCGGCACGAGTTTGTTTAATAAATCGAAACGGTTGAAGGCTGCGCCTTTTTCTTTCCCTAACCAAAGGAAGGTTAATGGGCCAACGATGGTGGGTTTTACCTTGTGACCAAGGGCTTTAGCTTCACGGATTTGTTGCACATAGTGCGCCGGGTTGGCTTTAAATTGGGTGTCCTTGTGGAATTCAGGCACGAGATAGTGATAGTTGGTGTCGAACCATTTTGTCATTTCAATGGCGAATTGTGTTTTATTGCCACGCGCCAATTGGAAATATTGATCCAAGGTTAAGTTTTGGCTGTCGAAACCAAAACGCGCAGGAATCGCACCTGTCGCCACTTGCAAATCTAAAATATGATCGTAGAAAGTGAAGTCAGCAACCGCCACGAAATCCGCATTCGCATTGGCTTGATGTTGCCAGTTAATTTCACGTAATTTTTTTGCAATGTCTAATAAATCGGCTTCGGCGATTTCACCGCGCCAGTAACGTTCTTGGGCAAATTTAAGTTCACGTTTTGCCCCTACGCGTGGGAAACCCGATAAATGAAATGTTGTCATGTTAATTCCTCGATATGTTAAATGATTTAGACGGCTAAACGTCTGTACGAGGCTAGAATGACGGAATCAGGTTTATTATGCAAATTAATAATTTTCTGAAAGTTTATGAAAAATTTTAATAATCTTGTAATTTATGGCGTTAAGATATGTGACGAGCAAAAAACGCTGTGAAAATGCACCGCACTTTAGGTTACTTCGATAAAATTTATTCTTTTAATAGAAGTTAATACATATCATGGGATATATATTTTAAATATATTGCTTTATCTTTTTAGCTCTTATTTTTTAACTTGGGGAAAAGAATGGCCATTGGGCATATCAACAAATGCTAGTGTAGGGTATGCTAAACGTACTTATCGAGAAGCATCATTTTTTCGAGTTAAACAGAAAAATGATGAATACAATGTGGTGTTATCTATTTGGCACAAAAAGATACATTATGCGGGGTTTACGCCTAGATTAACTTGGGTTTATGCAAAAACAAACAGTAATTTGCCGATTTATTCATACGATAAAAATCAAATACTTTTTGATGTGAGTAAAAGTTTCTAAAAAATACCGCACTTTGTGATTTATTAATAAGTAAAAATTAGCCCTTTAGTGAAAGGGCTAATTTTTTATATAGAAAAGTAATTAAATCACTTCAACATCAACAGCTGTCAGACCACGTTGGGAATCCTGTACGTTAAAAGCAACACGATCCCCTTCGTTTAAAGTACGGAAATTATTGCCCACGATGCCGGAGAAGTGCACGAAAACGTCTTTAGAACCGTCTTCAGGGGCGATAAATCCGAAACCTTTTGTTGAATTGAACCATTTTACGTTACCGTTTAGTTTAGACATATTGTCTTCCTTATTGAAAATAATGAAATTGTATGCTTATTGTCAGCACGAGTCGCTAGTGATTTGACTTAAATAGAGATGGATAAATTGAATCTTCAAAGCGCAAATTTAAAATTTGAATAAGGAAGAAGCGAAATAACTAACTTACTGAAGTGATTGTCTAGCGTGTTGTGAATTAGAGCACACCAATGGAATGAAAACAATCTATTTATATCTAATCCGCTGTTTTATTTATATCTTCTTTAAAATGAAACTATTAAAAAACCTCCGCCTTTTGTGAGGGCGGAGGACACAAGATTGTTTCAGTTCGGCTTTTTATTATCAATAAATAGTAAAGTAAAATTTTTATACTGCTATCTTTTCGATTTCTTAATAAACTTCATCAAACGTTTACGTTTACGTAATTGGTTTGGCGTGAGTTTATTTCGTTTGCCGGCAAATGGGTTGTTCCCTTCTTGGAATTGCAGACGAATCGGCGAGCCGATAATTTTCAGACTACGGCGGAAATGGTTGGATAAATAACGCTTGTAAGAATCCGGTAGTTTATCTACTTGGTTACCATGAATCACAATGATTGGCGGATTGTAGCCACCGGGGTGGGCATATTTCAGTTTCACGCGACGACCGCTAATCATCGGCGGTTGATGTTCGTCCACCGCGATTTGCAGAATACGAGTCAGCATGGATGTTGTCATTTTCTGCGTCGCGCATTCGTAGGCTTCTTTGACGGAATCAAATAAATTACCAACGCCGCTGCCGTGTAAGGCAGAAATAAAGTGCACGCGGGCAAAATCAATAAAATCTAAACGACGATCGAGTTCGGATTTCACGCGATCTTTGACATCGGTGTCCAATCCATCCCATTTATTCACCACAATTACCAAAGAACGGCCAGCATTTAAAATAAAGCCGAGGAGGGACAAGTCTTGGTCGGAGATGTTTTCTCGTGCGTCAATGACCAATAGCACTACGTTGGCGTCTTGAATGGCTTGTAATGTTTTGATTACAGAGAATTTTTCTACCGCTAAATGCACTTTACCGCGTTTACGCACACCGGCAGTGTCGATTAAGGTGTATTGTTGGCCGTCACGTTCCATCGGAATGTAAATACTGTCGCGGGTGGTGCCCGGCATATCGTAAACCACCACGCGATCTTCGCCTAAAATACGATTAGTCAGCGTGGATTTGCCCACGTTCGGACGTCCTACAATGGCAATTTTGATATTTTGACTGTCCGGTGTTTGTTCCTGCGCCAATTCTTCATCTAAAAGCGCAGTATCTTCTTCATTTGAAAAATCGAAATCCTCATCCCATTCATCGTGTTGAGCCATTTCAGAAACATCATCATTTTCTACCGCACTTTCTTCCTCTTTTTCCGCCATTTTTTCCGCTAACGGACTTAATACTTGTTCCATCAGGTTGGCGATACCGCGTCCTTGAGAAGCCGCAATTTGGGCGATTTCACCTAAGCCTAATTGATAGAACTCAGCACAGTGGGAATCAGCATCAATGCCGTCTACTTTGTTGGCAACCACCACGGTGGTTTTGTTTTGGCGTTGGCGCAAATAGTTTGCAATGCCGATATCCGCTGACGTTAAGCCGGCACGGGCATCTACTAAGAATAAAACGATGTCTGCTTCTTCAATGGCAAGCAATGATTGCTCCGCCATTTTTTCTTCTACGCCTTCTTCCGTGCCGTCGATACCGCCGGTGTCAATGACGATAAAATCGTGTCCGGCAAGATGCGCGTGGCCATATTTACGATCTCGGGTTAGACCTGGAAAGTCGGCGACTAATGCATCACGGGTACGGGTGAGACGATTGAATAGGGTGGATTTGCCCACGTTTGGACGACCCACCAAGGCAACTACGGGAGTTGTCATAAAAACCTCTTATAAATGAATGTGCCACGGGAATATTGATATCGGCACTTGAAAAATGGCTGGCATTATAGCGGATTTTGGTCATGATGAGAAATGACAAGGCGTTGTTTAAGTGAAATGTGGATGTCGGGAGAGTAGAGGAGGCTGACGATGCGACAGTGTGATTGAATGGTTCGGAAAGAAAGTGTTCTATTCCCATCTCATATCGTTTTTTTAAAGACAAATATTGATAGGATCAATTGACATTTAGCGTCTCAGCCCTTACCTTACACAAAGATCTCAACCGCTTATTTTCTTTAAATTTAAAGGAGTTTTTATGCAATCTCGTATTATTGTTGACAGCAGAGAAGAATCGTTGCTTAGCACGCACAAAGTGTTGCGTAACACCTATTTCTTGTTAGCGTTAACATTAGCCTTTTCCGCTGTGGTAGCTTATGTGTCCATGGCAATGAATTTACCAAGACCGGGGCTTATCATCATGCTTGTGGGATTCTATGGGCTGCTTTTCTTAACTAATGCCCTAGCAAATAGTGCATTAGGGATTTTATCTGCTTTTGCCTTCACTGGTTTCTTAGGTTACACCGTAGGGCCGATTTTAAATGCTTATGTGAGCGCAGGTTTGGGTGATGCTATCGTGTTAGCATTAGCCGGCACTGCAGCGACGTTCTTCGCTTGTTCCGCTTATGTCTTAACCACGAAGAAAGACATGTCCTTCTTATCCGGTACGATTCTAGCCTTATTCGTGGTGTTATTACTTGGCATGGTCGCGAGTTTCTTCTTCCAATTCCCGGCACTTTATGTAGGCATTAGCGCGTTGTTCGTGATTTTCTCCACCATGGGAATTTTGTATGAAACCAGTAACATCATTCACGGTGGTGAAACCAACTACATTCGTGCAACAGTCAGTTTATTTGTGTCTATCTACAACCTGTTTATCAGTTTGTTAAACTTACTTTCCTTCTTCTCTTCTAGAGATTAATTATTAATTTGATAGATAAATTCAACGCCCCTTCTTTGGGGCGTTTTTATATAATCCGTCCTCATAAATACTAAGGTTATTATCATGCTTGAAGTCAATAATAAACACATCGAAACCGATGCTTCGGGTTATTTGCTCAATATTGATGATTGGAATATCGAAGTCGCGCAAGCCATTGCGAAATTAGAGAATTTGGAATTAACCGATGCCCACTGGGAAATCATTCATTTTGTGCGGGCGTTTTATCAGGAATACAAAACCTCACCGGCTATTCGTATGTTGGTAAAAGCCACAGCACAAAAACTGGGGGAAGACAAAGGCAATAGCCGTTATTTACAACGTTTGTTTCCTGACGGTCCGGCAAAACAAGCAACCAAATTAGCCGGGTTACCCAAACCGGCAAAATGCCTATAACTCATTTGCGAATTATTTGCATTTGAAAAATAAAAGAATATAATTCACCCTGCAACTTATGTTGTTATTTTTTACTAAAACTTTTCAAAGGAGAAAAACATGCGTTTATTCGCGACATTAATCAGTGTGCTTGCATTAAGTTTAGGCTCTAGCTTGGCTTATGCAAAATTTAAAGTCGTTACCACCTTCACCATCATTCAAGATATGGCGCAAAATATCGCCGGTGATGCGGCTACCGTGGAATCAATTACCAAACCGGGTGCTGAAATTCATGATTATGAGCCGACCCCAAAAGATATTGTGAAAGCACAATCTGCCGATTTAGTCTTATGGAACGGTTTAAACCTTGAGCGTTGGTTTGAAAAATTCTTCCAAAACGTGAAAGATAAACCGGCGGTTGTTGTGACTGAAGGGATCGAACCAATGTCCATTAATGAAGGTCCTTATACCGGCAACCCAAATCCGCACGCTTGGATGTCCCCTTCCAATGCATTGATTTATATTGAGAATATTAAAAATGCGTTGGTAAAATACGATCCGCAAAATAAAGAAACATACGAAAAAAACGCCGCACTTTATGCACAAAAAATCAAAGAGTTGGATAAACCGCTTCGTGAAAAATTAGCACAAGTGCCGGAAGCTCAACGTTGGTTAGTTACCAGTGAAGGCGCTTTCAGCTATCTCACCCGTGACTATGGTTTTAAAGAAGCCTATTTATGGCCGATTAACGCAGAACAACAAGGTACGCCGCAACAGGTTCGCAAAGTGATTGAAACCGTTAAAGCCAACAACATTCCGGTTGTATTCAGTGAAAGCACTATTTCACCTAAACCGGCAAAACAAGTGGCGAAAGAAAGCGGTGCAAAATACGGCGGCGTACTTTATGTGGATTCCCTTTCCAATAAAAATGGCCCGGTGCCGACTTATGTCGATTTGTTAAATACCACCGTGTCCACTATCGTAAAAGGATTTGAAAAATAATGTCATCGAATATTGCCTCGATCTGTGTTGAAGACGTGACCGTTCGCTATAACAACGGCCACACCGCCATCCATAATGTCTCCTTTCACTTGGAAGGTGGCACCACCTGTGCCCTCGTGGGCGTAAATGGTAGCGGAAAATCGACCTTGTTTAAAAGTCTCATGGGATTGATTCATCCGCAACGAGGCAATATTAAGTTGTGTCATTTACCAATTAAACAGGCATTAAAACAAAACCTGGTCTCTTATGTGCCTCAATCGGAAGAAGTGGACTGGCAATTTCCGGTGTCTGTTTATGATGTGGTGCTGATGGGACGCTATGGCTACATGAATTTCTTGCGCCGCCCAAGTGAAACCGATAAGCAAAAAGTGCAAGAAGCCATGCAACGGGTGAATATTGAGCACCTTGCCCATCGTCAAATTGGCGAACTTTCCGGCGGGCAGAAAAAGCGCGTATTTTTAGCTCGCGCACTTGCCCAACAAAGTAAGATTATTTTACTGGATGAACCTTTCACCGGCGTGGATGTGCAAACCGAAAATGCCATTGTTGATTTACTCGGGCAATTACGCAACGAAGGGCATCTTATTTTGGTCTCCACGCATAACCTTGGTTCCGTACCGGATTTTTGCGATCAGGTGGTGATGATTAATCGCACGGTCATCGCCGCCGGTTCAACAGAAACCACGTTTAATCAACATAACTTAGAATTGGTCTTTGGTGGCGTATTGCGCCACATTAAGTTACTTGGTTCAGATTTGCACGATGATGAAGATCCACGTGCCGTTACCGTCCTTACCGATGATGAGCGCGCGGCAGTGTTCTATGGAAAAACCAAAGTCGATCCACCAGCGCCAATTGTAAAACATTGCAAATCAGAGGAAAAACCGTAATGTTAGATCTCTTACTGGAACCTTTTTCCTATGATTATATGGTGAAAGCCATTTTGCTCAGTTCTGCCGTGGGCGGTGTCTGTGCTTTTTTGTCTGCTTATTTAATGCTGAAAGGTTGGTCGCTCATCGGTGATGCCCTTTCCCACTCGGTTGTCCCCGGTGTTGCCATCGCTTATGCGCTTTCCCTGCCTTATGCATTAGGCGCTTTCTTTTCCGGTATCTTAGCTGCCGTGTCTATTTTATGGGTGAAATCCATTACCAAACTGCGGGAAGATGCGGTTATCGGCTTCATTTTTACCACTTTTTTTGCGCTTGGTTTGTTGATCATTTCCCTCAATCCAACCTCCGTCAACGTGCAAGATATTGTGTTAGGTAACATCCTGGGTATTGCGGATGAAGATATACTTCAAGTGGCAATCATCATTGGCATCAGCCTAATCTTATTACTCATTTTTTGGAAAGATCTGTTATTAATTTTCTTTGATGAAGTCCATGCCACTTCCGTAGGTCTCACACCAATTTATTACAAAGTGCTGTTTTTTACGTTGCTGAGTGCCTGTGTCGTTGCCGCCTTGCAAACCGTTGGGGCGATTTTAGTCATCGCTATGGTGATCACGCCGGGTGCCACCGCTTATTTGCTTACTGATCGCTTTAAAACCCTTGCCATGATTGCCGTTATCCTAGGCATTCTTTCCAGCGCGATTGGCGTTTATATCAGCTATTTCTTGGATGGCGCAACAGGCGGCGTTATTGTTTGTATTCAGACCGCACTTTTCCTGTTGGCTTTTATTTTTTCGCCAAAATACGGCTTAATCCTCCAGCGTAAACCAATCACGAAAGAAGAGGTGCAACAATGAACGCTATTTATCAATGGTTCACCGAGCCTTTCGCCTATCCCTTTATGCAAAACGCGTTGTTCACAGCACTATTGGTCTCCGTTATTTGCGCCATGCTCTCCTGCTATTTAGTATTAAAAGGTTGGTCGTTAATGGGCGATGCCATTTCTCATGCCGTTCTGCCGGGTATTGTGGTGGCGTTTTGGTTAGGATTGCCCTTAGCTATCGGTGCCTTTGTTGCGGGTTTAACCTGTTCTGTTTGCGTAGGTTATTTAAAAGAAAACAGTCGTATTAAAGAAGATACCGCCATGGGGATTGTCTTTTCAGGCATGTTTGCGCTCGGGATTGTCTTGTTTAGCAAAATTGAAACGGATCAACATTTAACCCATATTTTATTTGGTAACTTGCTTGGCGTAAGCGATGCAGAAATGTTGCAAACGCTCGTCATCAGTGCGGTCGTTTTTTTGGTTGTTTTTTTACGTCGAAAAGATTTTTTACTTTATTGTTTTGATGCTACGCAAGCTAAAATCGTTGGCTTATCGCCTCGACTTTTGCATTACAGCTTGCTGATTCTCCTTGCTTTAACCATCGTCAGTGCCATGCAAGTGGTCGGCGTG
This sequence comes from uncultured Aggregatibacter sp., assembly GCF_938046485.1. Taxonomy (NCBI): domain Bacteria; kingdom Pseudomonadati; phylum Pseudomonadota; class Gammaproteobacteria; order Pasteurellales; family Pasteurellaceae; genus Aggregatibacter; species uncultured Aggregatibacter sp. Next base: position 16,577 of record NZ_CALIWN010000018.1, read on the forward strand.
ATCTTAGTCGTTGCGATGCTTATTTCACCAGGTATTACCGCCTTTATTTTAACCAAGCGCTTTGAGCATATGATTACCATTGCCTTGGCAACCTCTATCAGCACCAGTATCTTCGGGACGATTATCAGCTATCACATTGACGGTGCGACAGGCCCTTGCATTATTTTGTTACAAGCAGCGGTATTTTTAACCGCACTTATTTATAGCAAAATCAAACTGCGTTTCAGTGTAGCACTTGAAACGCCGTAAATTCTTTTTCGCCAAGATAATTTTCCGAGAAGACATTGTCCACGATAGCCGTACGAGGACCGTGTTGTAACCAAGCATCTAAGGCGTCAATTTGACTTTCCGAACCGACGGCGACCACCTCAACGGAGCCGTCGGCAAGATTACGCACAAAGCCCGTTACGCCGATTTTCAGCGCATATTGCCAAGTAAAATAACGAAACCCAACACCTTGTACATGGCCGTAAATACGAAAGCGTTTTTTGATCATCAGCTTTCTCCTTAAAATGTGCGAAAAATACAAAAACTCACGCCTAACACGTATTTTTTATTTTCATTTTTCGCTAATTTGGCATAGCATACAAACTACGCTTTATTTTATAGAGTGTCATCTAATTTTAATGAATGTTCTTCAAAACAGGAGTAAATATGAAATTTCGTTTCGCTGCATTAGCTGCAACATTTTTAGCCAGTACGGCGAGCTTTGCCGGCGTAGTCACCGGTTCATCGAATATTGATTTTTTAGCCATTGATGGTCAAAAACCGGCTAAATCCATGTTAAAAGAGAATCATGCATTTAACGTGAATGATACACAAAAACACCAAGTGGTTGTGCGAGTATCCGAAATTATTCAAAGCGGTTCTGACCGTGTTTTGTTTGAGTCTGATCCGATCGTTGTGGCATTTCAGGGAACCCCTGATGATATCGTTATTTCTGCGCCTCGTTTACAAAATGAACGTGATGTAAATGCATTTAAACAGGCACCGATCATCAGCGTAAAAACGCCATCCGGAAGAGATGTTGCGAATCAGCAAGAATATTTAAAACAAGAAGGTTTCTTCCCTTCAGTGAGCTTAATCAAAGACTTAAGTGAATATAACGCCTCTGGAGCGCCTGCTGCGGTGGCGGCCTTTGCCGGTACAGCGCCAGCTGCAGTGGCTGTTGGTGGCACTGCCGCAGCCGGTAAAGTCAACAAAGGCAAGGTAACATTACAAGGTGAAAATGTGGCAGAACAAATGTTGCAATATTGGTATCAACAAGCCGATAAAGAAACTCAAGCACGTTTTATTGATTGGGCGAAAAAACAAAAATAATCGGTGATTTCTTCTCATTCATTGATGTCCGAAAAGTGAGCTTGTTCGCTCACTTTTTATTTTAGGAGCACTTATGCAAACGACCTATCGCACATTGTCGGCGAATAAACACATTGCCTTAGTGGCGCATGACCACTGTAAAGCGGATTTGATAAACTGGTGTAAAACGCACCGCACTTTATTAGCACATCATACCCTGTATGGCACCGGCACCACAGGGAGTCTCATTCATCGCGAAACCGGTTTAATTGTGAATAGCTTACTCAGTGGCCCAATGGGCGGGGATCAACAACTCGGTGGCTTAATCGCTGAAAATAAAATTGATTTAATGATTTTCTTTTGGGATCCGATGAATGCTGTGCCGCATGATCCGGATGTCAAAGCGTTAATGCGCATTGCTACCGTTTGGAATATTCCGGTTGCTATGAATATGGCAAGTGCCGATTTTCTAATTTCTTCGCCATTTTTTAACGACACCTGTGATATTCGTATTCCTGACTATCAAGGTTATTTAAACGAACGCTTAAAATAGATATTGTTATGAATTTGAGCCTGATTTTAAATATTCTCAATTTTGTCCTTGGGGGATTCGCGACAACCTTAGGTTGGCTATTCGCTACCCTCATGAGTGCCGTCTTGATCGTTACATTGCCTTATACGCGTAGTTGTTGGGAAATTTGTAAAATGTCATTGGTTCCCTTTGGCAACGATTTGATTCATGTGAAGTATTTAGAACCCAAAAGTGCGGTGGGAAATTCTCTCGGATCGTTACTCAATGTTGTCTGGTTCATTCTTTTCGGTTGGTGGCTGTTTCTTGCTCATGTTTTTTGTGGCATTTCTCAATGTCTAACCATCATCGGTATCCCAACCGGCTTGGCGAATTTCCATATCGCCAGAATTGCGTTATTTCCTGTGGGGCAACGGGTTGTTCCTAAAGCGATGGTGGATTTGATTCGTCAACAACACGCAACGCAATATGATCGTTTTTATAAGTAGTCTTAAGGATTTCGCATGAATCACTGGTTTAATGCAAAAGTGATTGCCTCCATTCCGATTTTTATTGCCGTCAATTTGGCGGTGATTGCCATTTGGTATTTTGATATTTCCGAGCAAAGTATGCCCTTGGTCTTGGGCATTATTGCCGGCGGTTTGGTGGATTTAGATAACCGATTAACCGGTCGAATCAAAAATGTATTTTATACGCTGCTCGCATTTTCAGTTTCTACCATCAGTGTGCAGCTGAGTATCAACCATAATTTCCAATTTATGGTGTTGATGACGGCGATGACCTTTGTTTTCACGATGATTGGGGCAATCGGACAACGTTATAGCACCATCGCGTTCGGCACGTTGGTTGTGGCGCTATACACCACACTGACGTATTTGCCGGAAACCGTGTGGTATATGAATCCATTAATGATTTTGTGCGGAACATTGCTTTATAGCGTAACCACCCTTTGTGTGCATTTATTTTTTCCTAACCGTCCCGTACAGGAAAGCGTTGCAAAATCGTTTATTGCGTTAGCCAATTACCTTGATGCGAAAGCCACTTTTTTTGATCCTGACGATATTGAGCAAATTGAAAATAAGCATATCGCCATGGCAATGAAAAATAGTGAACTGATAAGTGCATTTAATGAGACGAGAACGGCGCTGTTTTATCGTATCCGAGGACAACACCGCCACAGCCGTACGACCAAAATGATTCGCTATTATTTCTCTGCGCAAGATATTCATGAACGCATCAGCTCTAATCATTTTGATTACCAAACCCTTGCGGAACACCTGAAAAATACCGATTTAATTTTTCGTATTCAACGCTTACTGGAACTCCAAGCCCAAGCTTGCCGTGATATTGCGCTAAGTTTGCAACAAAATAAAACCTACCGTTATGACCTGCGTTTAGAAAAAGCCATTAACGGATTAAATCAATCGTTCGAGCTTTATAGTAATAGCCATATTGAAGAAACCGAAAATCTTATCAATCTCCAAACATTATTGGATAATTTAAAAAGCGTTGACTATCAATTACGTCATATTGATCAAGAAGTGAACGAGTTGGAACAAACAGATACGGCTCAAATTTATACGGAACAAATTACCGGCTTTAAAAATATCCTGCTTGCCCTGCGTAGCCACTTTAATTTCAATTCGCAACTCTTTCGTCATGCGGTGCGTTTGTCGATTGTGGTGTTTATTTGTTGCACCATCGGCGAATTTTTGCCGTTAGATCGGGCGTATTGGGTGTTATTAACCGCTGTTTTTGTTTGTCAGCCCAACTACACGGCCACTAAACTGCGTTTAAAACAACGCATTGTCGGCACCATTCTTGGCGTCATTCTGGCATCACTTCTGCCTTATGCGAATCCGACACTGGAGTTACAATTAGGTTTAATCGTGCTGACCAGCACGCTCTTTTTCTTTTTCCGTACCAATAATTACAGCTTTTCCACCTTCTTCATTACCTTACAGGTTATTTTCAGCTTTGATGTGATGGGATTTAATGTGGAACAAGCCCTTTATTCTCGCGTGATTGACACCCTGATCGGGGCGACCATTTCTTGGTTTGCCGTATCTTACTTATGGCCGGATTGGAAGTATTTGCAGTTGGATAAAGTTAGCCGTCAGGCAATCAAAAGCGATGCGAAATATTTGTTGTATATCATCAGTCAATTGCAGTTCGGCAAAGGCGATAACTTGAAATACCGCATTGCCCGCCGCTATGCCCATGAATATGCTTCGGCATTAAGCGCTACCATCTCTAATATGAACCATGAGCCGAAAAAATATCAGGCGCATTTGCAGGCAGGATTCGAGCTTTTAAAAATTAACTATTCTCTGCTGAGTTATATTTCTACGCTAGGGGCTTACCGCAGTAAAATGAAACAAATGCAACAAAGCACCTTTTTCTTGGCGGAATTTTATCCTGCAGCGAAGAAAATTATTTACATTTTAGAGCATATTGAACAACTTACACCGATGGTTTTCGAGAAATTACAAAATAACATTGAAGTGAGTTTAAAACAGGCACAAAGCCATTTAGAAAAAAATCATAAAGTGGCACAACTGCAAGGACACATTCCAATGCAGCAACTTAGCATGATCAACCAAATTTTACCGCCGCTTTACCATGCTGTTCATAAATGTTGTTAAACATCAATCAGGATCAAAATGGCTGCTTCACCGCCCCATTCCTTTGGGGCTTGGTGCAATGCTCGCACTTTCGGGTGTTGCACTAGCCAACGGGGAATCTGGCGTTTTAACGTATAAGTGCCGTAACCTGTCATGATACTGGCGCAATAAAGATGCTCTTTCTCGCAGGTTTGAATTAATGCCGCCAGCTCTAATTTTGCCTGTTCACGCGTTAAGCCATGCAAATCCAAAAAAATCTCCGGTGAAAAATCGCCACGCCGTAATTGTTTCAACAAATGGGAATCTTCATTTTCACGCAAATATTTGACCGCACTTTCCTCATTTAGCAACGGCTCATATTCATCAGAAAAATAAAATAACGTGTCCTGTTGTTCACGCTGTTCTTTTATCGTTGCTTGTGCTTTCTTTTTATGGGGGCGTGCAGCCACAAAAGTATCCTGTTTTAACGGTTTCACGCCTTTTATTTCAGCACGAAACAGGGAAATTGCTTCCTCATCTAACATTTCGTTTCCTCTTTCAAATATGGTATAACTACGCGCAATTTTAACATTGATACGAGCAAATCATGAACCCAATTACCTTTAATCAGGAACTTATTGACGATATTTATTCCGCCAATGTGCAAGAAGACTTGCATACGATCAAAGATTTCCTACGTTGGTGCTACAGCACCTTCAATCGTGCCGACATTTACTACGGACACGGCTATGACAATGCTTGGGATGAAGCACAACAATTGGTCTTAGCTACCTTGCACCTACCGCCGGATTTCCCAAGCGAATTGTATGACACCCGACTCACGACAGCAGAAAAGCTCGAAATCATCCGTTTGGTCATCACCCGTATTGAAAAACGCATTCCTGTCGCTTACTTAATTCACCGTGCTTGGTTCTGCGGCTTAGAGTTTTATGTGGATGAACGTGTGATCGTTCCTCGCTCTCCCATCAGCGCCTTGATTGAACAAGGATTCGCCGGCTTATTAACACGTGAACCGCAACGCATTTTAGATATGTGTACCGGCAGCGGCTGTATTGCGATCGCCTGTGCGGAGCGCTTTCCTGAAGCCGATGTGGATGCCGTTGATCTCTCTTTTGATGCGTTAAATGTTGCCGAAATCAACATTGAACGCCACAACTTAACGCATCGCGTCTTCCCGATTCAGTCGGATTTATTCTCCCGTTTATTGGAAGAACAGTATGATCTCATTGTCACTAACCCACCTTATGTGGATCTAGAAGATCTCTCCGATATGCCGGAGGAATTTCACTACGAACCGGAAATGGCTCTCGGCTCCGGCAATGATGGGTTAACTATCACCAAAGAAATCCTACGCCTAGCGCCGAATTACTTAGCTGACGATGGTGTATTAGTCTGCGAAGTGGGCAACAGCATGGTACATTTAATTGAACAATTCCCACAAGTGCCGTTCAACTGGCTTGAACTCGCCAATGGCGGCGTGGGTGTATTTGCCTTAACCAAAGCCCAATTGCTTGAACATCAAGCGTCATTTGCTTAAGGTGCCTATTTTATTTAGATAAAGCGAATGACCGGTAAATAGCCGACCATTAAATCCAATGGGCGACTGCCGGTCATGGTATTTTTTCTGTTTTCGATAAAAAATCTTGATGTCATGGCTTTTTCACCATGATTAAAGAAAATTTCCACAATAGAACGATCAAAGAATATTTCTACGGTTTGTAGGTTTGCGATTTCACAAAATCGCTTACTGCCGAATGTTTCCATGAGTTCGGTTTGCTCGCTTTGGCTGCGATCTAAGCAAATTACGCCGTTTTTATAAGAAAGACGCAAGGATTGTCCTTTGTCATTTTGGAAGAAGGTTAAGTCAAAAGCTTGGTTATTCGCCTCAAATTTGACATAGGCACGATCTAAATCCGCAATCTCGGCTTTTCCATCAAGATGAAACGTTGAAAGTGCGGTCAAATTTTCATAGATTTTTGTAATCGGGCGTTGATAGATTTTAGCGCCTTCTAAGCGTAATTCTCGCGGCAAGGTTAAGGCAGAATGCCATTTGAATTTGTCTGTCGGATAAGTTAAATCCGGCAAACCGATCCAGCCGAAAAGTACAGCATGGGTTTTATTCTCTAAACCGGCAAAAGTTTGCGGCGCATAGAAGTCAAAGCCTTGATCCAACTCGCCGATATATTCCGCGTCAAAGGTTAACTCCGTTAATTTCCCCACCGCATAAGTCGCATGGTAATTATTTTGGAATTGATGCGCTTCACGATCTTTGCCCTGAGGCGACCAAATAAACACATCTTTATCGCCCAGTTTCAACAAATCAGGGCATTCCCACATAAACACATTGGTATTATCAAACGCAGGCAAGGAAAGCTCACCTAGCAAACGCAGCGTATCTTCAAGATCGTCCATTTCAAAAATAATCGCCGCGCCGGTGAGATTTTCCCGTTGTGCACCGCAGATAAAACGGATTTTACCGTTTTCAGTGAAATAAGGTTTCGGATCGCGAACGTGTTCCGTATAGCCTTCAGGCGCATGTTCAATTAATGGACGCTTGCTGAGCAATTTTCCATCAAGATCGAAAATGGCTAAATTTTGGAACGGGATACGCTGATTATCACTAGGACGACGGGTGTTGCCGGTATAAAACATGGCTAATTTATCACCGACTTTTAACGCGCCACCGGAATAACAGCCGTGAGATTCAAAAAGCTCACAAGGAATGAGATCGTCAGCAGATTGATAATGTTGGAAATCTTTAGTGATTAAATGCTTCCAATGTTTCATACCGTGTATGGCATCAAAAGGAAACCATTGATAAAAAAGGTGGTATTTCTCACCATCAAAGATGAGGCCGTTAGGATCGTTCATTAGTCCGGTGGGTGGCGCAATATGAAAGTGCGGTCGAAAATCCTTGTCTTTTTGCACGGTTTGCGCAATGTCCGCAAGTTCACCGGATTCTGCCGCAAGGATACTTTTGTATTTGCCATTGTTAAAAATCTGCATGGGATTTCTCCGTTTGGACGGGGGAGGATTATCGTGAGAAAGCTAAATATCACGCGACGCTGTTTGGTGAAAATAAATCATTTAAAAGCGTGAGTTAGTTCACAAATTTGTAAATAAGCGTTTGCGTTGTTAGGTGGCGTTGAGTATGCTTAACCCTATAAAAACAAGTGCTATAAAAATAGCCAAACATATTTTGCTTTCCGAGTAGTGCCTCTGTGAGGCACTTTTTTTTGCTTAATAAACCGTGATTATCATGGAGATCTATTGCATTTATGTTCATAAAACAAAGCCTGCTCGGTGTTGAGCAGACTTTGATCTCACTTAAAGTAAATTGCTGATAAAAATGACCAAAATAATAAATGGTACGACAAATTTCACATAGTTAAACCAAAGTTTGGTAAAAGTAGAATCTGGCGTTGGAGACAGTTCTTTTTTTGCTTCGTCTTTTAACACGAAACCCACGAAAAGCGCGCAACCAAGTGCGGTAAGCATAAACAGAATATTGCCACTGACGAAATCAAAGGCATCGAAAATGCTTTTGTCGAAGAAGGTGACATCTTTCCAAAGATTATCCCCTAAAATAGACGGCACGTTGCCCAAGAGAAAAATTCCGCTGAGCGTTAGAATAATGGCTTTGCTACGGCGCATTCTGAGTTTTTCTTGCAAGGCTGTAATGATCACTTCGTAAATGGTGATAGATGTTGTTAAAGCAGCGATAAGCAATAAGCCAAAGAAGATAATTGCAAAGAATTTACCTGCCCATAAATGGGAGAATACGATTGGCAAACTTTGGAATACCAATGTTGGGCCGGCATTCGGTTCAATGCCAAAGGTAAACAAGGACGGGAAAATCATAAAGCCGGCTAACACGGCAATAATGGTGTTAGTGAAGCCGGTGATTACCGCTGTCTGGATCAAGTTCTCTTCTTTATTTAAGTAGCTGGAAAGGGTGATTAATACGCCAAAACCTAAGCTTAAAGCGAAGAAAACTTGTCCCAACACGAACACAAATAATTTGGGGGTAATTTTAGAAAAATCCGGTTTGAGGTAAAAGGTGATGCCTTCCATTGCCCCCGGCAAGGTAATATTACGAATAACCATGCCAATCAAGAAAATAAACAGCAATGGCATTAAGTATTTCACAGAGCGTTCAATACCACCGATAATGCCTTTTGCCAAAATAATGTAATTGACGAGTACAAAAAGTGCGGTGTAAATAATGATTTCAACCGGGCTGTTACTGATGTGTAAATCGTAGAAATCTTTTGCGACATCTTTGGTGATGGGCGTAGAAATATCAAGCGTACCGCTGATGAGATTAATGATATAGGTAATCACCCAGCCGCCAAGTACCATGTAATACGCCATGATCCCGAACGCACCGAGAAGCCCCATATAACCAAGCAGTTTCCAATATTTAGAAATTCCTTTGCCTTTATCTAAAATTTTATCGCCAAAGGCATCAATGGAGTTGACCCGTAAACGACGGCCAATCACGTTTTCTACTAAAATCATTGGAATACCAATGACAATCATCGCAATGCAAAATAGCAAGACATAGGCACCGCCACCGTTTTCTCCCACTAAATAGGGAAAGCGCCATGTTGCGCCAAAACCGACGGTTGCGCCGGCAACGGTAAGCACATAAGTTAAACGATTGGACCAGGTTTGTCGTTCTAATTTTGGTGTTGTCATAAGTTTTCCTGTATTTTTAATATTCTGTTTTATTTTTATATTCGCACAAATCTTCAATGATGCACGCACCGCAGCGAGGTTTGCGCGCTACGCAAGTATATCGTCCATGCAAAATTAACCAGTGGTGTACATCCACCTTAAATTCGGCAGGAACCACTTTTATCAATTTTTCTTCGACTTTCACCACATCTTTGCCGGGCGCAAAGCCGGTACGGTTACAGACGCGAAAAATATGGGTATCCACGGCGATAGTCGGATGTCCAAATGCGGTATTTAATACCACATTGGCCGTTTTTCTTCCTACGCCGGCAAGGGCTTCTAACGCTTCGCGATCTTCAGGCACTTCACCGTGGTGTTTTTCAATTAAATCACGGCAGGTTTTGATGATATTTTCTGCTTTGCTATTAAATAGACCAATCGTTTTGATGTATTCTTTCAAGCCATCCACGCCCAATGCCAAAATTGCCTGCGGTGTATTGGCAACAGGAAAGAGTTTATCTGTCGCTTTATTTACTCCTTTGTCAGTGGCTTGTGCTGACAAAATCACGGCGATCAATAATTCAAAGGGCGAGCTAAAATTCAGTTCCGTGGTTGGGTGCGGATTGGCAGCACGCAGACGTCTTAGAATTTCAATTCTTTTTTCTTTATTCATTATTTTTTACTGTCTATGATATTTTTTAACGCTAATAGCAACGCTAAACCGATAAATGCACCAGGGGGCAAAATTGCCAGTAGCAGGTTACTGTCATTATGGAAAAATTCAATACGCATAAATGTTGCCCAGTTGCCCAATAAGTTTTCGATGCCGTCAAATAACGTACCGTTTCCGATAGCTTCACGTAGGCCACCTAATGCGACCAAGCCACATAACATCCCTAACCCCATGGAAAAACCATCAAAGGCAGAATGGGCGATGCTGTTCTTTGAGGCAAAGGCTTCCGCCCGCCCGATCACAATACAGTTGGTCACAATCAGCGGAATAAAAATACCGAGTGATTGGTAAAGTGGGTAAGTATAAGCATTCATCAGTAACTGCACCACAGTAACCGTCGTGGCAATGATCATGACGTAAATCGGAATCCGAATTTCGTTGGGAATATGTTGACGAAAAATCGATATGACCGTATTGGTACAGGTGAGTACCAGCATGGTGGCTAACCCCAAACCCAGGGCATTCGTTGCCGTATTGGACACAGCAAGTAGCGGACACAATCCCAGCAATTGCACTACCGTGGAGTTATTCGTCCAAATACCTTGAACGAAAATGGTTTTCCAAATGCTTTTTTCATTTGAAATTGTCACCGCACTTTTATTTTCGACAGATTGGCTTTCTGCCGAAGTTTCAGTTATTTCATCTCGTTTATCCATTATTCTTTCTCTTTCGGTAAATTATCCAACATCGCCAGTGCAGCCCGTTTTACTTGGTTGACCACAGCGCGTGGCGTGATTGTCGCTCCGGCGAATTGATCGAATTTACCACCGTCTTTTTTGACTGCCCATTCTGGCGCTTTCTCTTGGCTGATGACTTGATGATCAAAGCTCAAAATCCAATTGGAAATACGCGTTTCGATTTTATCGCCCAAGCCCGGCGTTTCATGGTGTTCCGTAATGCGCACACCAAGCACTTCGCCGTCCGGCTTCATGCCAACTAAAATACGAATATCACCGGAGTAACCGTCATGCGCCACGCTTTCAAAAGCATAAGCGGTGATTTTGCCGTCTTTTTTTGCCATACAGATTTTCTGAATATCCACGTTTTGTAAAGCGTGGTTTTTCGGCGTGTAGCAATCTTGCGTTAAATCATTCGTAAAATAGTCCTGTGGAATCACTTGTAATAATAACGCCCGTTGTTGCGCTTGCATTGCCTGATCGATTTTATCTTTCGTGAGAAAATAAACGCCGCTCGAAATTGCTGTGCAACAAAATGCCACAAAAGCCAATAACACGCCGTATTTGGAGGTGATTTTGATTGCTTGCATGATGTCTCCTTATCCGCGATGACCGGCGACCCGTGGACGGGTGTAATGATCGATTAATGGCACGCAAATGTTGCTGAGCAAGACGGCAAATGCCACGCCGTCAGGGTAGTTGCCATAAAACCGAATTAAATAAACGAATAATCCCACCAATGCACCAAATACCAATTTGCCTTTCGGCGTAATCGAAGCCGTAACCGGATCAGTGGCGATAAAGAATGCGCCGAACATCATGGCACCGCTGAAGAGTTGGCTTGCCGTGCTTAAGTGACCACTCGTTGAGAAGAGTTCGGTTAACAGACTCAAAAGGGTAAAGCTGCTTAACATTGCAACGGGAATGTGCCAGTGAATGGCTTTTTTCAGGATTAAGAAAATTCCCCCCAGTAAAAAGGCGAAATTGATTTGCCACCAACCTTGCGCAAAATCCCAACCGTTTTGGGTAAATATCGGTAATTTCACTAAGTCGGCATAAACCGAACTGATATTGCGATCGGAAGCCTGTGTGGCGTAAAACAATTTCGTGGTATCCAGTGGCGTGGCTTGTGTCATGCCGTCAATGGAGGCGGTTAATTGGTGTAAGCTAAAACCATCGGTGGTTAAACCATGAAAAATCAATTGTAAGGCATCGGCAAAGGTTGGTGGTTCCGGCAGAAGTTGAATCGCCGGCATCCAAGTCGTCATTTGCAATGGGAATGAGGTCAACAACACTACATACCCTACCATAGCAGGGTTAAAGGGATTTTGCCCTAATCCGCCATAAACGTGCTTGCCCAAAATCACCGCACAAAATGTGCCAATAAGAATAATCCAATAAGGCGCATAAGGCGGAATCGCCACCGCAAGAATCAGTGCGGTCAAAATTACACTCAAATCGGAAAGGTAACTCAAGGTCGGTTGTTTGCGCAAAAAAGTCACCAACAATTCCAGCACCAAAGCAAAACTGATTGCCAAGGCGGCTTGAATCAGCACGCCAACGCCGAAGTAATGCACTTGTAATGCAATCGCCGGCAGTATGGCTAGCATCACCCAAAGCATAATTCGCATGGTGAGTTTTCCCGAATGAGTATGGGGTGAACTGATCATCTTAAACATGGGTGATTCCTTAATGCTGTTCATTTTGTTGGGCTTGCTGCGCCGCTTTTTTCGCTTTAGCACGCGCGATAGCCGCGGCAATAGCGGCTTTGCACGGATCCGAGTCTGCCGGATTTTCATCTGAAATTTGAACCGCACTTTGAGCTGTTGCCGGTTCGGTAGAGGCTACGGTTTCCCCTTGCTGCGCCGCTTTTTTCGCTTTAGCACGTGCGAGCGCGGCTGCAATGGCAGCTTTGCGCGGATCCGTTTCCACAGGTTTTTCATCTGAAATTTGAACCGCACTTTGGGTTGTTTCAGGTTCGGTAGAGGCTACGGTTTCCCCTTGCTGCGCTGCTTTTTTCGCTTTAGCACGCGCGATCGCAGCAGCAATCGCAGCTTTGCGCGGATCCGAGTCTGCCGGATTTTCATCTGAAATTTGAACCGCACTTTGAGCTGTTGCCGGTTCGGCAGAGGCTACGGCTTCCGCTTGACGGGCTAATCGGCGCGCCTTGCGTTGCGCCATGATGTCGCGATTGTCAGGCTCAATATGGCCTTTTTCATCAATAAGGTTTTTTTGCTCAACTGGCGCATTTTCTGCAGACTCGGCTTTTTTCGCTTTTAAACGTTCTAAGGCAGCGGCGACCGGATCAACACCTTTTTGCTGTGCTAATTCTTCACGGCGTGCTGCGGCAGCGCGTTGAGAACGCGCTTTTCGCTCTTGTTCTTCCCGTTCTAGGCGGGCTTGGCGTTGTTCAAAACGGATTTTCGCCTCTTCAGCTAATTTTGCTTTATGTTTGATTTCCCAAATTTTGGCTTTTTCTTGGCGGAAATATTGAATAAGCGGAATGTGGCTTGGGCAAACATAGGCGCACACACCACATTCAATACAGTCTTTGAGAGAATATTCTTCCGATTTTTCGTGATTTTCGCTTCGCGCAAACCAATAGAGTTGCTGCGGCATCAGTTTTACCGGGCAAGCATCGGAGCAGGCAGAGCAGCGAATACAGCTTTTTTCCGGTTCCGGTGGCGCATATTCAAAATGATCCGGTGCCAATAAGCAGTTTGCCACTTTGGTCATCGGCGCATTTAAATCAGGTAGAATGACACCCATCATTGGACCGCCCATAAAGACGGGGAAACGGTCGTCATATTGGTAGCCGGTTTCACGCAATAAATGAGAAATCGGGGTGCCAAAGCGTGCCCAATAATTGCCTTTGTTTGGAATTTTATCACCGGTGAGGGTAACAACGCGCTCGATTAAAGGCTCATCATCAAGTACGGCGCGTTTAATGGCAAAGGCAGTTCCCACGTTTTGCATGAGCACGCCAATGCTGGAAGAGCGTTGTCCGCTTGGCACTTCCATACCTGTTAGCACTTGAATGAGTTGTTTTGCCGCACCGGACGGATATTTTGTCGGAATGATACGGATGTCAATGTCATTTGCGCCATGTAAAGCGTGTTCCAAGGCGGATACGGCTTCAAGTTTATTGTCTTCTACGGCGATAACGACTTTTTCAGGGCGCAAAATATAACGCAAAATACGCACGCCCTCGATGATTTCATCGGCACGATCGCGCATTAAGCGATCATCGCAGGTAATGTAGGGTTCACATTCTGCACCGTTAATAATCAGCAGTTTGACATGTTTTTCAGCCGAATGAATTTTCGCCGCAGTGGGGAATACCGCGCCACCTAAGCCGGCGATGCCTGCTTGATAAATTTTTTCAATGAGCTGTTCCCGCGTTTGGGTGAAAAAATCCTCGATTGGCATTTGTGGACGCCATTGATCCAAGCCGTCTGCTTGAATATGTACGCAGGTTTCTGTCAGCCCGGATGGATGTGGCGCGACATAAGGCGCGATATCAATCACTGTACCGGAGGTGGGTGCATGAACAGGTAAACTTTGCAAGCCATCGCCTTGTGTCAGAGGTTGCCCTTTGAGAACCTGATCTCCGGGTTTGACTAACAAGTTTCCTGCACGACCGGCGTGTTGTTTTATCGGCACATAAAAATCATCGGGCAGAGAGAGTGTGCGAATGGGCGTACTATTAGATTGGGACTTCATATCCGGCGGGTGAATACCACCGTCAAATTCCCAAAGTTTGCCACTGTTAAAACGTGTTAATACATCCGCCATTTATTTCCCCACAATGATTTTCTTCTCTGCCGATGTGGTATCAACAATCGGAATCACTAGATTAGGATCGAATTTCCAATCCCAAGTATCAATATTTTTTTCGACTTTAATCATGGAAATACAGCTGGTCGGGCAGGGCGCAACACAAAGCTCACAGCCGGTACATAAATCAGGAATAATCGTGTGCATGAGTTTATTGCTACCGATAATGGCATCTACCGGACAAGCCTGAATGCATTTGGTGCAGCCGATACACATATTTTCATCAATAAAGGCGACTTTCGGCGCAGGATCTTCGGCTAAATTATCGGTCTCCGGCGGTTCAACGCCAAGCAATTCGGCGATTTTAATGACAGTGGGTCTGCCGCCCGGAATACATTTGGTAATCACATCACCGTTGGCAATGGCTTCAGCATAAGGTCTGCAACCGGGATAGCCACATTGGCCACATTGGCTTTGCGGTAAAATCGCATCGATTTTTTCGACAATGGGATCTGCTTCGACTTTCAGTTTTACGGATGCAAAGCCCAAAATGGCGCCGAAAATCAGCGCCAATACAACAATGGCAATGAGAACATAATAGAAAGTCGCCATTATAGTTTCACCAATCCGGTAAAGCCCATGAACGCGAGAGACATTAAGCCTGCCGTAATCAAGGCAATAGAGGCACCACGAAATGGCATCGGCACATCAGCGGCAACCAAGCGTTCACGCAATGCAGCAAATAAGACTAAAACTAAGGCAAAACCGGCAGAGGCACCAAAGCCGTAAGCCACCGATTCTGTTAAATTATGCGCAAGATTCACGTTTAACAACGCCACGCCAAGCACGGCACAGTTGGTGGTAATAAGTGGCAGGAAAATGCCCAGTAAACGATATAAAGTTGGGCTGGTTTTGTGAATCGCCATTTCAGTAAATTGCACCACCACGGCGATGACTAAAATAAAAACGAGTGTACGTAAAAATGTTGCGTTTAATGGCGCGAGAATATAATTATCCACTAAATAGGAGCAAAGCGCCGCCACTGTCAGCACAAAGGTTGTTGCCAAGCCCATGCCGATAGCGGTTTCGATTTTTTTTGAGACGCCCATAAAAGGGCAGAGTCCGAGAAATTTGACCAGCACGAAGTTATTAATCAATGCAGTGCCGATGATCAGTAGAATGTAATGTGTCATAGCGTTCAATTCGTTCTTGTGAGCTGTCTATTATCGTCATTTCTGTTGTGAAGAACAATAAAAAAATCAGTACAGCAGCGGAACGAATTTTAACAAAACTGACCGCACTTTTTGATACGCCGAAAAGCGTATTTTAAAAGTGCGGTGGATTTTTCAGCCGTTTTATTATAGCCAGCCAAAGTCTGGCTATAAAAACCATACGCTATGCGTATGGA
>NZ_CALIWN010000019.1:0-17232 GCF_938046485.1 uncultured Aggregatibacter sp.
ACCCGCGACCCCCTGCGTGACAGGCAGGTATTCTAACCAGCTGAACTACCACTCCGCACAGGTGAGGTGCATAATAATGTTGAAGGATAGCAACGTCAACTCTTTTTTGTTTTTTTCCGTCTGTTTGTCTAATCAGTGAACGATTCTTTTTACTGCAAGGTTTCCTCTTTTGTGCGGCGATCCCACAGACAATTTTCTTTGCTTTTTTTGTTAATTAATTTGAGATATTCCAAATGGGCTTCCAGTTCTTCTTCGGTCGGTGTGAGCAAGCGTAAATGATGTGAAAAAGCCACCGCACTTTTTACCTGCTGATGCGTTACCGCTTGTTGAATCACGTCCTGTTCGTTTTCATCAAATAAACTGGTTTGCCCGCCGGTCATGGCAAGGTAAACGTCGGCTAAAATTTCCGCATCCAGTAACGCGCCGTGCAAGGTACGCTTACTGTTATCAATGCCTAAACGGGAACATAACGCATCCAAATTGTTCTTTTTGCCGGGATACATTTGGCGCGCCATCACTAAGGTGTCGGTAACCGTGCAAATATCATTGGTTTTTATCGGCAAATTCAGCTTACGAAATTCATAATCCATAAAGCCCACATCGAAGGGCGCATTATGGATCAATAACTCGGCACCTTTGATGTATTCAATAAATTCATTCGCTACTTGGCTAAAATCCGGTTTATCCGCCAACATTTCATCAGTAATGCCATGCACTTTAATCGCCTCGGGATCGACCGGTCGATCAGGTTTAATATAAATGTGAAAATTATTGCCGGTGTAACGACGGTTAATTAGCTCTACCGCACCGATTTCAATAATGCAGTGGCCTTCATAGTGAGCGCCTAATTGATTCATACCGGTGGTTTCCGTATCCAGTACGATTTGACGATTCTGATGGGGTTGAATACTCATAACTTCACTTTTTATCCGCAAAAATTTCGGGTATTATCGCCTCATTTGCAATAAATTAGTAGTCAATATGCGTAAACAAATCGAAATTTTTACCGACGGATCCTGCCTTGGAAACCCGGGCGCTGGCGGTATCGGTGTCCTACTTCGCTACAAACAACATGAAAAAAGCCTCTCAAAAGGTTATTTCCTCACCACCAATAATCGCATGGAATTATTAGCCGTCATCGAAGCGTTAAATAGCCTCAAAGAGCCTTGCGACATCCATTTATACAGCGATAGCCAATACATGAAAAACGGCATCACGCAATGGATTTTCAACTGGAAAAAAAACAATTGGAAAGCCAGTAGTGGCAAACCGGTAAAAAACCAAGATTTATGGATAGCATTAGACCAAGCTATCGCCCGTCATAAGGTTGATTGGCACTGGGTTAAAGGACACGCCGGACACCGTGAAAATGAACTCTGCGACCAATTGGCAAAACAAGGCGCGGAGAACCCGACATTAAATGACGAGGGGTATCGACCGGAAAACGGAGAGGCTTAAAGTCTCTCCAACTTCGCCAAATGGGCGATCAGCCATTTAATTCCTTGATTTTGGAACGCGATTTGTAAGCGCAAATTATTGTCCGCACCTTCCACATTAATCACCGTACCAAAACCGAATTTTTCGTGTTTCACTTTTTGCCCCATTTTCCATTCGCTTTCATTGGCAATCGGCGAAACACTGCCGACTTTGGCTTGATTCAAGGCGCGTGTAACGGTGCCGCGTAAACGGATTTCTTGTAAACATTGTTGGGGTAATTCCGAGATAAAACGAGAAGGCAAATGGCGTTCTTCTTTGCCATATAAACGACGACTTTCCGCATAAGAAATGGTGAGTTTTTGTTTGGCGCGGGTAATCCCCACATAAGCCAAACGACGTTCTTCTTCCAAACGCCCTGCTTCTTCAAAGGAACGGAAACTTGGAAATAACCCTTCTTCCACGCCAATCATAAAGACTCGTGGAAACTCCAAGCCTTTTGCTGAGTGCAAGGTCATCATTTCCACACAGGCTTGATGCGGTGCCGCTTGTTCTTCACCCGCTTCTAATGAGGCGTGCGTCAAGAAAGCCGTGAGCTCTGTCATGTCTTCCGCCTCTTCAAGCTTGATAAATTCGCGAGCGGCAGAGACCAACTCTTCCAAGTTTTCAATACGCACTTCACCTTTTTCGCCCTTCTCCTGTTTATACATTTCGTACAAACCGGAATGCTTAATAACAAAATCCGTTTGTGCAAACAACGGCATTTCTTCCGTGTCCCGCTGCAGGGAATTGATTAATTCCATAAAGCGAAGCAAGGCGGTCGCAGCACGACCTGCCAGTTTATTTTCCTGTAACGCCAAATTGGTGGCTTGCCATAACGTGATTTGATGTTCGCGAGTCAGATTACGCAAGGTGTCCAACGTGCGATCGCCAATGCCCCGTGGTGGCGTATTAATAACGCGCTCAAAGGCAGCATCATCCTGGCGATTAGCAATTAAGCGCAAATAGGCTAACGCATCCTTGATCTCCTGACGTTCGAAGAAGCGCATGCCGCCATAAATACGATACGGAATTTGTGAACGAATCAACGCTTCTTCAATCACCCGTGATTGGCTGTTGCTACGATATAAAATGGCACAATCATTGAGTTTACCGCCGTCTTCAATCCAGGTTTTAATTTGTGAGGCAACAAACAGCGCTTCATCTAATTCGTTAAAAGCGGCATAAATGCCTACCGGATCGCCTTGATTGCCTTCCGACCACAAATTTTTCCCTAGTCGATTGTTGTTATTGGAAATCAACTCATTCGCTGCTTGCAAAATATTCATGGTAGAACGGTAATTTTGCTCTAATCGAATGGTTTGTGCATTGGCAAACTCTTTTAAAAATAACTGAATATTTTCGATTTTTGCACCGCGCCAGCCGTAAATAGATTGGTCGTCATCCCCCACAATCATCACTTTGCCACTTTTACCCGCCAACAAACGAATCCATTCATATTGAATTTTGTTGGTGTCTTGAAACTCATCCACCAAAATATGCTGAAAACGTTGTTGATAGCGTTGCAAGATCAGTGGCTTATGTAAAAACAATTCGTACGAGCGCAATAAAATTTCGGCAAAATCCACCAGCCCTGCACGATCGCAAGCATCTTGATAAATCTGATAAATCCGAATCCATTCACGTTCTTGACGATCGTGATGATCATCGATTTGATTCGGACGCAAGCCTTCGTCTTTTTTATTGTTGATATACCAAGCGGCTTGTTTTGGTGGGAAACTTTTTTCGTCAAAATGATGTAATTTCATGAGGCGTTTAAGTAAACGCAATTGGTCTTCCGAATCTAAAATCTGGAAATCTTGCGGCAAATCCGCATCAAGATGATGAGCACGCAGAAGTCGATGAGCAATGCTGTGAAAGGTGCCGACCCACATACCAAATAACCGCTGATTGCCATCGGACAAGACGGATTCAATACGATGACGCATTTCTGCCGCAGCTTTGTTGGTGAAGGTCACCGCCATAATGCTCCCTTCGGAGACACCCTCCACACCAATCAACCACGCGATTCGGTGCGTCAATACACGGGTTTTACCACTTCCCGCACCGGCTAAGACCAAATAATTGCCTAACGGCGCACTCACTGCTTCCCGTTGTTTATCGTTTAAACCATCTAATAATTCTGCGAAATCCATTATTTTCACTCACAAATACTGTTTTTTTGTACAGGCGAAATTATAGCGAGTTTTGGTAAAAACTCAATCAAGGAAAAGGAAAAGAAGAAAAAGTGAGGTGGTTTTTAAATTCGATTAGTCGCTTGCTATTCTGATAACGCAAAAATCGAATTCGCATATCACATTGCTTTTTCGTGCTAATTGACATGAATTCCAGTAAAATAAGGCCCTTATATCACAAAGGGTAATCATTATGGCTCGAGAATTCAAACGTAGCGACCGTGTCGCACAAGAAATCCAAAAAGAAATCGCGGTGATTTTACAACGCGAAGTGAAAGATCCCCGTATTGGCATGGTGACGGTGTCAGACGTGGAAGTGTCCAGTGATTTGGCTTATGCAAAAGTTTTCGTCACCTTCTTATTTGATCATGATGAACAAGCAATTGCGCAGGGCATGAAAGGCTTAGAAAAAGCCGCACCTTATATTCGCACGCTGTTAGGCAAAGCCATGCGCCTGCGTATCGTGCCGGAGATTCGTTTTATTTACGATCAATCTTTGGTGGAAGGTATGCGCATGTCTAACTTGGTGACCAATGTTGTGCGCGAAGATGAGAAAAAACACGTTGAGGACAAAGACTAATGTCCAAACCGCGTAAACGTGGGCGTGATATTCACGGCGTGTTTTTGTTGGATAAGCCGCAAGGTATGTCTTCCAATGACATCATGCAGAAAGTGAAACGCATTTTTCAGGCGAACAAAGCGGGACATACCGGTGCGTTAGATCCGCTGGCTACCGGAATGTTGCCTATTTGTTTGGGCGAAGCCACTAAGTTTTCGCAGTTCTTGTTGGATGCCGATAAACGTTATTTAGTCACGGCAAAACTGGGAGAACGTACCGACACATCGGACGCGGAAGGACAGATTGTCGAAACCCGTGATGTGAACGTCAAAACGCCTGAAATTCTGACCGCACTTGAACAATTCCGTGGGGACATTTTGCAAGTGCCGACGATGTTTTCGGCATTGAAGTACAATGGTAAACCGCTTTATGAATATGCCCGTCAAGGTATTACGGTGGAGCGGGAAGCGCGTCCCATTACGATCTTTGAACTGAACTTCATCGAATACAACGCGCCTTATTTAACCCTAGAGGTGCATTGTTCCAAAGGCACTTATATTCGCACCTTGGTGGATGACTTGGGTGAGGTATTGGGCAGTGGCGCCCATGTAACGATGTTACGTCGAACGGCAGTGACGGATTATCCAACAGAAAAAATGTTGGATTGGAATGCGTTGCAAGCTTTGGCAGAATCACAAGATTTGAGTTTATTAGATGCTTTGTTATTGCCTATAGATACTGCGGTAGCGAAGTTGCCGACGTTAACCTTAAATGAAAGCCAAGCGCAAGGCATCGGATTTGGTCAACGGGTAAAATTCGATAATCCCGCTAGGTTACAAGGACAAGTGCGGTTATTTTCCCATGAAAATCGCTTTCTTGGTGTGGCGGTGATTGATGAAAATAACGTGATTCGCCCACAGCGATTAGTGGTGTATTGATAGGCCTTTAAACGTTAAAAGCATTGCAATGAGCAATGCTTTTATCTTGACTGATTGATTCAAGAATTAAAATCGTACACCGGTTCCCACACCAATGCCTACGCCATTTGATCCGCCACCGGCGCCCACGCCGAATGAACAGGCGGTCAAACTCAGGCATAACAGACCAATCATGAACCCTCTTTTCATATTAGACTTCCTTCATTTATTAAGCCCAATAACGGCATTATTGGGCATTCATGTATTGTGTATTTATCCTTTATTTTTTACTTAAACTTAATTTTGCAACACGATTACCGCTTAACTGACAATCCATTTTATAAAATTGATTACCGTTTAAACGCACATCCGCAATTAAGCGAGAATCACTTTTCGCCATATTTGCCGAACTACGAAATACCCGTTGCGTTTGAGCCACTTGTTGCAGTTTAGTAATACATAAATAATTTAATTTTGCATCGCTGCCGGTTTTAATATTCTCAGCATTTTTATCTGCACTATTTAAACCCAATATTTTTTGTAATTTCGCCCCTTCTTGAACAAGCGATGGCGGAATATTTTTATCCTCCGCTCGATAGCGTTGTTGTTGATGTTCAACTAACGTGAGCGCACCATTTTTATAGGCAAACGTCGTCGTTTCACTGCCTTTATTGACTTTAATGAGTTCTGGTTGTGGATTCAAAAATGCCGTATATTGCGTATCCAGTAAAATATACTCAAAGCGCGGTAAGTTTTCTGCCTGTTTTATGGCATTTTGTGATTCAGCCATTTCCGCTTTTGGCAATTTCGCTTTAGGGGATTCACTCTGCGTCTGCGGAGCTGTTGCAGAAGGTTTTGGTGAGTCATCACCGATCATGGAATTCCATGCGGACTCTAATGATGAACATCCGGTAAATAAAAATACCGAAGAAAATAAGACGGCTTTCGTAATAGATGAATGCATCATAACTCCTTATTCATAATCAAATTTGGCATAGTTTACCGATTTTTTCTATTTTCACAATATGACGGCACGGGGTTTATTATGCGCATAATCTTTCGTGTGATAGTTAGAAATTTCTACGAAATAAATCTTTACTGTAAATGACCTCAGTAGGATTGGATAAATCATAGCCGTTTAGGCTAGGATGAAGATAAATGGGGATCGTAGTTTGATATAAGGGCAATACCACATTTTCTTGTTGCAGAATTTGTTCGATTCGACTGTAAAGTGCGGTGCGTTCTGACGATGGAATCCGTTGCAAACTTTGCTCAAATAAGCGATCTACCTCTTCATTGTGGTAACCACTTATATTGTCCGGGCTGTGGCTGTAAAACAAACTTAAAAATGCAGAAGGATCGTGATAATCGGCGCACCAGCCGGCACGAGCAATCTGAAAATCGCCTTTTGCCATTTTCTCTAATAATTGTTGTTTCGGCAGTGCTTCTCCGCTAACCCGAATCATATCCGATTGCGCCCACATACGCATTAACGACTGCGCCATTTGATGTTGAAATTCGGTTTGCTCATAACTTAACGTGACCTTTAACGGTGATTTCTCATTAATATCACTTTGAATTAACAACTGCTCCATTGGCGTTTGCTCCCAATGGCTTTCTATTGTTTGCATCGATATCGGCAAGAAATTATCACTTAAATAAATAACATTTTTGCCACTCAGATTCACGTGACGAGAAGAGGCCATAATAGATAACGCTTTTCTGACCGAACTTTGTGCCAATTTCGGGTGTTTCATATTAAAGGCGTAGAAATAGGTACAAAGTTGCGGAAAATATTGCGCTTGCTCAGTTTGCGTAGGATTAATCACCACATCCAGGTCGCCAAGCGCTTGTT
This sequence comes from uncultured Aggregatibacter sp., assembly GCF_938046485.1. Taxonomy (NCBI): domain Bacteria; kingdom Pseudomonadati; phylum Pseudomonadota; class Gammaproteobacteria; order Pasteurellales; family Pasteurellaceae; genus Aggregatibacter; species uncultured Aggregatibacter sp. The sequence goes on from NZ_CALIWN010000019.1 coordinate 7,000, forward strand.
GCGTCGTCATTTTTTGGTAATCCACCTGCTGAAACGACACCTGCTCTTGCGCCCAATAATGCGGATTTTTTTCTAAGTGAATCACATTATTTTCTTGCCCTGTCACATAATAAGCGCCATTTGTAATAATCTCTTTTTGTTCTGATAAATACTGAGGTAATAAACTGACGTGCGCTAACATTTGTGGCAAATAAGGCGTCACTTTATCTAAGCTAATAAGCAAAGTGCGGTCATTTTCCGCCACGATTCCAAGTCGGTCGGCAGGTAATTCACCCTTTAACACGGCGTCGGCATTGGCTAAATTCATGTATGCCAAATACGATTTTAATGGACTCGTTGAGGTAGCTAAGGCTTGCCAACTCGCCACAAATTGTTGCGCCGTTACCGGTTCGCCGTTCGACCATTTGGCATCTTGTCGCAAACGAAATGTCCATGTTTTGTTATCTTTCGTTTGCCAGCTTTCCGCCACCGCCGGAATCACATTACCACGCAGATCGTAAATCACTAATCCTTCAAATAAATCACGTAAAAGCGCCACTTGTGTGACATCTTCGGCTTGCGCGGGATTCAACACAAAATCCTTATATCCTCCGCGAATCAACAAATGCCGATTGTTCTGTGACGGCGTTGGTAGCGACATTGACTGCGGCTGTAAGGTTTCCGTTGGGAGAGAAGAGACAACAGGTTCGTTTGACTTTTCATCACAAGCACTCAAGGCAAAAACGCAACAAAAAAGCACCGCACTTTTTAATGGAAGAAGACGAAAAGGCGCGCGAAAAAAGTGAACTCTATGCATGGCAATCATTTCATGAAAACAAAACTACCCTATTCTTCTTCCAGCGTTTTAATCCAGAAAAAGAAGAACCAATATTTGATCAATAAGACAGCAACGATGATGCTTTTACCGACAATGCTCGGCGTAAAATAAAACCCAATCATCAACATCGTCGTGGAAAACATGAGAATGGTCATTTTCGCTTTTTTCGTTAACGCCCGCTGTTCATGGAAATCTTTTAAATGGTTTTGATAAATCTTCGTGCCGATAAACCAATTATGTACACGTTCGGAGCCTTTTGCGAAAAAGAAAACGGTTAATAATAAAAATGGCGTGGTAGGTAAAATCGGCACCACAATACCGATCAAACCAAGAATAAGAAAAAGAAAACCTAACGTGATATAAAAATACTTCATAGATACCTCAAAACAAAAATTATTCGCAATTATCCCTGAATGGCTGGATTTTTCAACCTTGAAATCATAAAATCCTCCCCAATTTATTTAACGTTTAATCGTTATTTCCATCCGTTTTTCTTTTTAAGGAAGTCTTTATGTCAAACCCACTACTTACACCAACCGATTTACCTGCTTTTAGTAAAATTGAACCGCAATACATTGAATCCGCTATCAAACAACTTATTCAAGAAAACCGCGAAACGGTAGAACGCGTGGTAAATCAACCGCACTTTACTTGGGAAAATTTCATTCTACCGCTAACCGAAGCCGGTGATCGTTTAAGCAAGGTATGGTCGCCAATCTCGCATTTAAACTCGGTGAAAAATAGCCCGGAATTACGTGAAGCCTATCAAGCCTGTTTGCCATTATTAGCCGAATACAGCACGTGGGTCGGTCAACATCAGGGGTTATATGAAGCCTATTTACAATTAAAAAATAGCCCTGAATTTGCCGGCTATACTCAAGCGCAAAAGAAAGCTATTGAAAACAGCTTACGCGATTTCAAATTATCGGGTATTTCCTTACCGGCAGAAAAACAAAAACGCTATGGCGAAATTGCTGCCCGCTTATCCGAACTGAATTCACAATTTAGCAATAATGTATTAGACGCCACCATGGGCTGGGAAAAGATCGTTGAAGATGTCAGCCTGCTCAAAGGCTTGCCGGAATCCGCACTGGAGGCGGCCAAACAATCCGCGGAAAGCAAAGGTGTCACAGGTTATCGCTTCACCTTGGAATATCCAAGCTATATTCCGGTCATGACCTATTGTGAAAACCGTGAATTGCGTGAAGAAATGTATCGTGCCTTTGCCACCCGCGCATCCGATCAAGGGCCAAATGCCGGCAAATGGGACAACTCGGCGATTATGCAAGAGATCCTCAGCCTACGCGTGGAATTGGCCAAATTATTGGATTTCAACACCTACACCGAATTATCCCTCGCCACCAAAATGGCCGAAAATCCGCAGCAGGTGTTGGATTTCTTGGAAAATCTCGCCACACGCTCTAAAGCGCAAGGCGAACGTGAATTGCAAGAATTAAAAGACTTCTGCAAAACGCACTATAATTTGACCGCACTTGAACTTTGGGATCTGTCTTTTTACAGCGAAAAACAAAAGCAACATTTATATGCCATCAACGATGAAGAATTGCGTCCGTATTTCCCGGAAGATCGCGTATTGAGCGGTTTATTTGAATTGATTAAACGCATTTTCAATATTCGCGCGGTAGAGCGCCATGGCGTTGAAACCTGGCATAAAGATGTGCGTTTCTTCGATTTGCTTGATGAAAAAGACGAGGTTCGCGGCAGTTTCTATCTAGACCTATACGCTCGTGAACATAAACGCGGTGGCGCTTGGATGGATGATTGTATCGGTCGTCGTAAAAAGATTGACGGCAGCTTACAAAAACCGGTGGCGTACTTAACCTGTAACTTCAACCGTCCACTTGGCGACCAGCCGGCCTTATTTACGCATGATGAAGTCACTACCCTATTCCATGAATTCGGTCATGGATTGCATCATATGTTGACTCAAATTGATGTAGCCGATGTTGCGGGCATTAACGGTGTGCCTTGGGATGCTGTGGAATTGCCAAGCCAATTTATGGAAAACTGGTGCTGGGAAGAAGAGGCGCTACAGTTCATTTCCGGTCATTATCAAACCGGCGAACCGCTACCAAAAGAGAAACTCAGCCAATTACTCAAAGCTAAAAACTTCCAAGCAGCGATGTTTGTTTTGCGTCAGTTAGAGTTTGCGCTGTTTGATTTCCGCTTGCACCACACATTTGATCCGAGCAAGCAAAATCAAGTATTAGCAATGTTACACGAAGTGAAAAGCCAAGTTGCCGTCATCCCTGGCGCAGAATGGGGAAGAATGCCACATAGCTTCAGCCATATTTTTGCCGGTGGCTATGCGGCAGGCTATTACAGCTATTTATGGGCGGAAGTCTTATCGGCAGATGCCTATTCCCGTTTTGAAGAGGAAGGGATTTTCAACCCACAAACCGGTCAATCCTTCTTGGATGAAATTCTCACGAAAGGCGGATCTGAAGAACCGATGACCTTGTTCAAAAACTTCCGTGGCCGTGAACCGCAATTAGATGCGTTATTGCGTCATAAAGGCATTGCCTCATAATTGGTATGATGAACTAAAAACGGCGCACTGTTTAATACAGTGTGCCGTTTTCTTTTCTTCAAATAAGTAATAACGCCTTTCTCAATATCAAAATACGGTGAAAATTCACCGCACTTTAAGTCAGAAAATTACGCGCCCGGAATGAAAAATTCGGTGGCGATAATCACGCAAATGAAACCAACTGCCATTGGTACGGACATTCGTTTGACAATTTCAAATGGAGAAATTCTTGCCATACCGGATACGGCAACCACGACGCCGGACACCGGGGATAAGCCGCGACCTAAGTTGGAGGCTTGTAACATTGGCACGGTTAAATAGGCAGGATTTGAGCCCATTTGGGTGGCAAGTTTTGGAATTAATTCGGCGAAGGCATAGAATGCCGCATTGCCCGAGCCGGTTGCCATGGTGGCTAAAATCGTAATCACCGCCAAGACTAACATCATAAACATTCCGCTACCACCAAAAGATTGGGCAGAATTAATCAGATTGGTGATAAAGCCAATGGTGCTTAAACTTTGAGCGAATACGCCGGCGGCAACCAATAACATCACCACGCCGGCAAAGGCATCTGCCATGCCACGATAGGCAATCACTAAATTGTCGAAGGTTTTTTTCGCACTAAAATTACGGATGAAATCGATAACTGCGGTGATCACAAAGCAAAGAATAATGACGGTGACGATGTGTAATTCAGGCAAGTTAAACCATTTACCGTCAAACAGAAGCACGCCGATGATCGGCAATAATGGCAAAATGGCGTAAAAGGTCGGTACATCGGTTCTGATTTCGGACATATCTATCGGTTTTGCGTTCACTTTCTCTTTGCGATCCAAATAACGTTGCCAGAAGAAATGAGCCGCACCAATGCCGCAAATCGCCACAATGGACACCGGCAAGCTGGTGGAAAAAGCGAATTCGCTTAATGATTGTTTGGAAATCTCCGCCGACAACACCACATCGCCGGAAGTTGGCGATAAGATGATGGAAATCGGCGAGGCACAAATGGCTGCCGCCGCACCACGAGAAATGCCCATGTTAACCATGACAGGGAATAAAGTTGCCATTAATAACACACCCAAGCCCGTTGCAGAGGCAACCGCAAAAGACATCAAACAAGCAAGAAAATATGCCAATACCATCAGCACGTAAGGGGAACGAATATTTTTTAATGGCATGGAAACGATTTTTACCACCATGTCGTTTGCGCCTAAGTGAGTCATGTAGGCGGAAAAACCGCATAAGATCATGATCATTAAGCCTAACCCACCACTGCGGTTGGAAAGCAAATATTTCACATATTCAAGAATGTCGAAATAGGCTGAGCCGGTGCTTTTCACGTTTTCCGGCAAAATGGAATGGCCCATTAACACCGAAATCAATAACAAGACTAAACCGCCGAACATGAGCACGCCTGTAGCGGAATAGCCTTTCACGATATAGTAAGCGACCAGAATAATCGCCACTAACCCGATGATTAAATCCATAATATCTCCTTAGGTTTTAATAAATTATGAGAGATGAATTTAGCGAAAAAATAAAGCTGCTGTAAACGGCTTTATGTGGAATATTTGAAATAGATCATAGAAAAAGTGCGGTGATAAATCCCAACGTTTTTTAGGCGTTATTTCCACCGCACTTTCACCGCCTATTCGTTTATTTTTCCGTCAAATAAATGCTTTTATCCTGCTCATCTCGCGGCAGAATTAAATTTAACACCACTGCCGTAATTCCGCCTGCCGCAATGGCATTACGGAAAACTTCCGGCAACATTTTGAATACGTCCGGCTCAAAAGCGACGCCCAATCCCACGCCGACGGCTGTTGCAGCAATAACCGCTTCACGACGATTGATGCCGTGAGTCATGATAATCCGCACACCGGCAATGGCGATTAATCCGAACATTAATACCATGGCGCCGCCGAGTACCGGGCTTGGAATCGTAGTGAAAATGCGACCAATAATCGGGAATAAACCAAATAACACCAAAATAGCCGCGATAAATTTACCCACATGGCGAGAAGCTACCCCCGTCATTTGAATGACACCGTTATTTTGGGCAAAGGTGGTCAGCGGTAGGGAACCTAACGCGGTAGCAATCACAGACACTAATCCATCAGCAAAGACTCCGCCGCGTAAACGTTGACGAAATGCTTCGCCTTCATAAGGCTGACCGGAAACCATCGCCGTTGCGGTTAAATCACCAACGGCTTCAAAAACGCTTAACAAATAGATGATGGCTGCAACCCAAAAGGCTGACCAATCAAACGCAAAACCATATTTAAAGGGCATCGGGATAGTAAAAAAGTCCACGTCTTTTAACGGTGAAAAATCCACCATGCCTAAGGTTAATGCTACGATGTAGCCTGCGATTAAACCGACAGCAATGCCACTCATGCGTAAAAACGGATTGCGCATACAGTTAAAAATGAGCACAACAACCAAGACTAAAGAAGCTAAACCGATATTTTGTAACGAGCCAAACGCCTCCGTGCCTTTAGCGCCAAAACCGCCGCCAAAATCGGTGATGCCGATGTCAATCAAACTCAAGCCGATTAATAACACGACCACACCACTGACGGTTGGGGTGATAACACGCTTTAAATAAGGCAGCACCCAAGCCGCTGCACACACAAGAAATGCGCCAACAAAAGACACGCCAAGCAAGGTAGAAATCATGGTGTTTTCGTCAATACCGTTACCTTTCATGCTAAGTCCAACAGCAATCATCACACTGACGAAAGAGAAGTTTACCGATTGAATGGAAAGCATACCGGAGCCGATAAAACCGAAACGATGTACTTGAATATAAGTGCCAATACCGGATGCGACCATCGCCATAGAGACCAAATAAGCCGTCATGTGGACGGGTAAACCAAGGGCGCCACCAACGATAAGGGCAGGCGTGACCATAGGGACGAAAATCGCCAATAGATGTGTAATGGCACTGATTAACGCATTAAAAAAAGGCGGTTTGTCTTCTAAACGATAGACCAAATCCGCTTCCGCAGTTTGTTGTTCATGTTCCATGAGAGGATCCTTAGAAAGGGAAAGTGATAAGAAAATAATAAGGTCGAAATTTTAGTGGATTTTCAGCACTTGCGCAAACGATTGCTTTTTATTTTTAAAAAGACAATTTTAAAAAGGACACATGAAAGTGCGGTGGATTTTTACGATAAATTTTTGTCGCTAGATAAAATTGAATACAAGTTATGCCTTAATACACCGTCCCCGTAGCGTGCAACTTGTTGCACGAAAACGTAACAAACGGCTCCCAAAAGTCAGCTACCCTAATTCGCCATCGCCGCGAACGCGCAGACAGAACCATTGATGTGTCGTTTGAGGTAAATGGTCGGAAAGAGGTGCAAGGCTATATAGATGAGTTAACCGCACCTTAAAAGTGCGGTCATTTTTTAGAGGTTTGATCCGATAAGCATACCAAGTATAGTAGCAAGAGGGGCTTTAAAAAACACCACTAGAGCAAACACAAGGGCATAAAACAAGGTGCCGAAAAACAGCACTTGTCCGAAGGTGATAACACCGAACAGCATAAACAATAAGCCGATTTCATACGGTAGCAACACAATCACCCAACCAATCCAGTTTACATTGACGTTTTGATCCATAAAGGTTACCTCATGGTAGACTCATGGTAGATAATTTAACATTCAAGATCAAGTTCAACGCTAATCTTGAACTTATGCGAAACGATTTTAAAACGTTTAAACGCAACTGACAACGCAAGACTTAGAAAATGTAATATCCCTCGTAGCGTGCAACTTGTTGCACGAAAACATCATTCATAGCCGCGCGGAGGCGACTGCCTACTGACTTTAATCCGCGAAGATTAACACCAAAAGAGAAAGTAGATGCTATTATCAATGCTTATAAAGTCGAAAACTTTGGAGATGTATTAGGAGCAATAAAAGGTGGGGTATATAGTACTGAAAGGAAAACCTTAAATAACTTAAGCACCGGGGCAGGACTTGAACCTACAGTATATAGGGCTTTGCAGCCCTACCGCGTTACCATTTCGCCACCCGGTGCTTAAGATAACCAAACTAAACCCCTTTAAAGGAGTATGTCAAGTGGAACTCGACATCAGCTTTGACGAAAAAGTTTCAACACACAGCCGCACGAAGGCGGCTGCTTTTACTTTTTCTAATTAGTAAAAAATCAAAAAAGTTTCAACACACAGCCGCACGAAGGCGGCTGCGATCTGTGTTAAAATAAAAGAAGATTGAAAAACTGTTTCAACACACAGCCGCACGAAGGCGGCTGCCGGTTTCGCCGTACGCAAACCGAAAAGATTTGTTGTTTCAACACACAGCCGCACGAAGGCGGCTGCCATGCGATACCTCTCAAAATAAAAAAAACGCACATAGTTTCAACACACAGCCGCGCGAAGGCGGCTGCTTAAAAAAGATCCGTTTTTTAACGGCTGGGTCGTGTTTCAACACACAGCCGCGCGAAGGCGGCTGCGCCGTAGCGCTGAATAAGCAAGTTAAAGATCTTGAGGTTTCAACACACAGCCGCGCGAAGGCGGCTGCCATGTTGCAATATCTGATTCGATCAAAATTAGTCGTTTCAACACACAGCCGCGCGAAGGCGGCTGCTCCCTACCTAAAAAAGCAAGAAAAATCAGCGTATTAAACACTGCATTTCGCTAACTGATTTTATGATAAGGAGTTTGGTAAGTATAACGGCCACATTGTCGTTATACAAATAGATTAATTCATCCAAATTGTTAAAGAAAATAAAGATCGCTATCCCATCAGGATTTTAATGAGAACAACAGGTTAGCGAACTAAATGACAAGCACGTCTTTAAATACATCTACTGCCGGTTTTGCCCCATGATGCTCCACTTTATTACGCCACTTACTGCCCAAATGGTAAAAACGCAGGCTGTCACATGTGGGGTCGTAGGTTTCCAACAGTTTGTTTTTCAACATGACCCATTGGTCAGGCGTGACATCGCATTCAAATACCGAATATTGCGCCCGCACGCCGTAATCTAAGCAATGTTTTGCGATACGGCGCAATCGCGCTTGCCCGTTTGGATCGTCAAAAGAAATATCATAAGTAATCAGCATTAACATAGCTTATCTCATCAAAAATAGATGAAAGATCTTATATCTTGTCATTGGGAAATATTTAAAAAATCGACCGCACTTTGTTGAAATGTGTCACATTCTCGCCGTAATTGTGAATCTGCTGCTAAATGATATGCTTCCATAGATTATTTTTATCGCTTTTGAACCTCCAATAATAACTTTTCCCCATCCGTAATTTGCGCCAAGGTTTGCGCAAAAGGGAATGAGCGGTTCAAAATCCTTTTGATTTCGCTAGCCTTAATAGCTTTTGATAAACGAGTAAAACCCTCTAAGCGTTGATAGTAAGTTTTATCTTCTCTTCCATAATGTGGTGCTTTTTCCAACCTACCTGATGCTTGCCCGAATGCAATAATTCCTTGCCCTGATTCATAGAGAAATACCCAATCACCTTTTTTAAATTTAGCAATTTTTTCTTTATAACCATCTTCAAATGCCGCCGCCACCTGATTTTTCAACATGAAATCATGATCATCAATATCATTGACTTTATTAGTATTAAGTAAAAAATATCGAGTTGATTGTTCGGTATCCACTTCTTCTAGCTCCTCATTTGCCTGTTCCTCAAACCTCTTTTTCCACGGAACAATAATTTGCTCAGTAATCAGACGATGCAACAGTTCCTGTCGAGACAAGTCAAAACTGTCAGCAATCTCCTGCAAGATCAAATCTTCTTTTACAGAAAGGCGAATACTGAACGTTGTTTTTTCCTGATTTTTTTCAACAAACTCGTTCTCTAGGTTTTGGATAAAATTTTTCACTGAATACTCCTTTCATATTAAGGAAGCTATTATATCAATAAATAACACAAATATAAACACAAAAAATAATACAATATGTGTTCACAATTAAAGAATGGGTTTTATGAAATTTATTTGTATTAGTTTCGTAGAATGGGCTTTAGCCCATCAATCCTTTATATTTGTTGAAACGGTGGGCTGAAGCCCACCCTACCGACTTCTGCGACACAAGCGGTCATTTTTTCAAATGTTTTTTAAAGCAACTCTTCCACACTCACGCCATTTAGGCCGTCTGAAACCACGCTGATTTTGTAATCGCCAAAACCGCTTGCGGGCGTACCTGATTCGCCGTTTACGCGTTCGACTTTCACGGCATCAAACAGTTTATGTGCAGGCTGGCTGCCGAGTGCGCTGTCGTGTTTGAAGACAATCAGTTTGCGCGCCGCCATTTCGCCACGGGCGGCGGAGCGGTCGTGTTCAAACATCAGCGTCAGGGCTTGCCAGAGTTTGGCTAAGTCGTCGTCTGAAAAACCGGTTTTGGCGGCAAGGTTGGCGGAGATAAAGCCATGCACGCGGTAGAGCGCGTAAGGGACGATGTATTTGCGCCCCATGGTGCGTTCTTTTTCCAAGTCTTTTTCGTTGGTTACCGCCATGCGGGTGATGGAAACTTCCAGCGGCACAATCGGGTCGATGGATTGGGCGAACGCCAGTTGTACCGGGCCGCGCACTTGTCCGCTGTTGACTTCGGTGGTCATCACGGCGCCGAAGGTGCGGATATCGAAGAAGTTTTTGCACATCCATGCGGTAATGTCGCGGGCTTTGGCTTCGTCTTTGGGCAGTTTTTTGGCCTCAGATTCAATGCCAAGCGCTTCATAAGCACGCTTGTTTTGCAGGTTTAACACGCTTTTTTCTTTGACGTAGATTTCGTAACCGACTTCGTTTTCGCTGCTGATTTCTACAAAATTACGGATTTTGCGTTTCAGGCAGACATCGGTTACCAAGCCTTTGCTGG
>NZ_CALIWN010000020.1:0-12910 GCF_938046485.1 uncultured Aggregatibacter sp.
ATTATCACGGAAGAAGAACGCCACCAATTAAAATATATGCTTATTGATTTCACCGGTAGCGACCCAGAAAATGGCGTAGTTGACGGTTTAGCTATGGGAAAATCATTTTTCGATGATATATCTGATGTCGATTTTACTGATAAGGTGCTTTGCTTTACCGGAAAGTTCATTTATGGACCACGCGCTAAATGTGAAGAAAAAGCATGGGAACTTGGCTGCTTAACCATAAAAGATTGGCGTTCAGACTTAGATTATTTAATTGTCGGCACTCTCAATTCTCGCGATTGGATTTATCAAAGTTTCGGTCGAAAAATTGAAAAGGCAAAAGAATATCAAAAACAGGGGCATAAGGTGAAAGTGATCACAGAGGAACAATGGCTTAGTAATATTATGGGGAGCTGATAATGAAAAAACTACTCTTAATTCTGACCGCACTTTGTTTAATTTCTTCCCCCGCCCTTGCCAAAAGCAAAAAAGCCAATGCGGAACAGTTTAGCTGTGATGACGGCAAACGCACCTGCAAAGATATGGATAGCTGTGATGACGCTAAATTCCATTTGAGGGAGTGCGGCATGCAGAAACTAGATAGGGATAGAGATGGTGTGCCTTGTGAGAGTATTTGTGGGTAGAAATAAAAATGACAAATAGAAAAGAACCTAGTAGAAAAACCACTGGATTAATATTTGCCGACACAGGTGGTATATGTTGCATTTGCAAAAAAGACATTAGACACAAAAATGGAGTAAGTGCAGATAGGGCACATATTTACGGGTTAAACTTAGGCTCAGCAAGATTTAATCCAAATTTGTCGTATGAATTTCTTAATTCAGCAGAAAACTTGCTTGTTATTTGTAATGATTGCCATGATTTAATAGACAATATTGCACCTAATGAATACCCAGCAGAAAGGCTATTAGATTATAAATATAACCATATCGTAAACGGAATTTTAGAAAAATGGCGTGAATACCTTCGCAATTTTTATGATTCTCTTGATGCTATTCCTTACGATGATATAACTAATACAGCAGAGGCTTCAGGGTGGTTAAAAAAGGAAATGTCAATCAGAGTTAATCAATCTAATCATTTACCACCTCTTTTTCTTGAAAAGCTAAAAAAAGACATGGAGGGTTTGATGAAAGATACTATCGAAGATATTGATTTATATATTTTCTCCGATGATGAAAGTGAATAAGCAAAGCGGTCAAATGACCGCTATTTTTTATTTCTTCTTCACCTCAACCCCATCATCCTCAATCTTCAATTCGCACTCCACCTGTGACACATAACCATTATCTGTGATGGTATGCGTCACTCTTGTGATCAGCCAATTTGTGGCATCAATTTCTGCTTTAAAGCCTGAAAGTTCAATCGGCGTTTCCGGCATTAAATCAGGTTCACCAAAGGCGAGATTAAGGCTAAAAGTTGCCACGCCACGTTTTATCTTATCAAAGGCGGATTTAGCTGCAGTGATGGCGGTTCTTTCGCTTGCATAGGTGTGGCGCAATGATTTTATTTGAGAACTGTCACTGGTAATGGGTTCTTGTTGCTCAATTTCTCGATATGTTCGTTTGCTTAACCGCTTGTCTTTTACTGTACCATCTTTCAGCGTTCTGCCTTTCGTCATGCGCTTTTTTCTTACAATCTTGGTGTTTTCATCCACGGTGATTTCACCACGCTTGCCGCTGTCCGGATCATGCCAATAAGCTCGCACGGCTTTGTAGTTTTCACTTTCGGCAATGGAAAAATTGTAGTTGTCGCCATTTTTGCGGGTAATTTTGCGCAGTGGAATGTCTTTCCCTGTGACGGTTTTGCCTTTGCCTAATGGCATAAATAATAGCGTGCCATTTTTCACCGTACACATGGCACCGTGTTCTTCCGAAAGGCGTGTCAGTAGATTGATGTCGCTCTCATTGGTTTGGTCGATGTGGTCGATGAATCGATTTGCAAGCTCTTTTTCCACTTGGCTTTTGAGTTGATTTTCTTTGGCGATGGTATCAATTATTTCGCCTAAGGTTTTCTTATCAAATGAGCGTTCTTTTTGTTCGGAAAATGAGCCTTTTAAATCCGCCGCTCTTGCTCTGATGGTTAATCGGTCTGCCGAACCTGCACCGCCTGAAAACTGTACTTCATCGACAGAATATTGCCCTTTGTCAATTAGCGGCTTTCCTTTCCAACCAAGTGCAAGGCTGATTATGGCATTGCGTGGCGGTAAGGCTAGTTTGCCGTCATGGTCGGAGAGCTCTAAATCAAGGGTGTCCGCTTCTAAGCCGCGATTATCTGTCAAAGACAACGTGATTAATCTACTTGATACTACTTGCGTGATGTCTTGCTGTTTTTTGTCTTTCGTGGTGATCACCACTTTAAAAGCGGGCGTGCGGTGATTTTTACGTTCAAAATCCAACATCAGAACATCCCCGCAATGGATTCGGCAATTTCAATCAGCATAGGGTTATCAGTGCGTTTGAGATTAAGTGTGAAATCAATGGCGCGTGGCGCACCATCGCCGAATAATTCCGAGCGAATTTCTTGCAGCGATTCAATGACAAAAAAACCGATAATTTCAAAAGTGCCACCGTCAATCAGCGGAAATGCACCACCACTGTCCGCCATAAGTTCGAGGGCTTTTATGGAAAATCTGCCCCCGGTGATTTCGGGAATCAGTTTGCCGTTAATCGTCACGGTTTCACTTTCTTTGCCGGTGAACTGTGCTTTCGGCATAGCCCCCACCACGGAATTGGTTGGGTGTCGCCATGAGGATTGGCGGTCTAAGGTTTGAAACGGGACGGTTTGGCGGGCAAAGATAAACATGCCCAAGGCGGCAAGGGCGAAGTTTTGGAACATTATTTACCTTCCATAATTTTGACTGTCATTAACATCAATAAAACATCAATAAAAATAATCAAAATCCACCCGTCAATGTTGTGAAACATCAAAAACGTGGCGTACCCTGTGACGATGATGATTGATAAAAAATAGAAAAAGAAGATTAGAATTGATTTCATGCTTTATCCTAAAGAAAAGTGCGGTCAAAAAATCCCGTGATTTCTGACCGCACTTGATGAATTAGCGAAAGAGAAATGCAATGCCGAAAATCACAAGCAACCAAAAAACAATAAGTGAGATTAACAGCCCACGCCATACAATATGCCGAGGCATATTCAATAAATAATCAATCAGTTTCTGTTTCACTGCGTTCTCTCGCTTTTTCACGCCATTGCATGAGTTCGGTCACAGTCATATTTTCAAAGGCTTGAGGTTGCCAATGGAAAACCATGGCAATGTCTGCCATGGCGTCTTCCACGGTTGCCGAAATCAGAATTACTCGGTCGCTTCCGCTTCGGTCGTTTCCGAGTTCTTCCCTAAAAAACCAACGGCAGCCCCTGCCAGTTCGACGAAATCCGCCACTTCCATCGTGTCAAAATCTGCCCGATGCAATACCGGTTGGGTGACTCGTGGCAATAAAATACGCAGAGCGTCCACATCGGTGCTAAACACGTCCATGAGTTTTAACCCTTTTAATGCCGGCACGGTGGGTTTATTGACGGTGATTTCGGTGATCTCTTTGTCGCCGCGTTTAATCGGTTGGCTTAAAGTGATGACGGTTGAGGTTTCGTTTTTCATCGTTTTATCCTTTTAAAATTTCCCTCTTTCATAAAGAGGGGCTAAGTGAAGATTTTAAAAATGCCCCTGTGACGGGGCGGTGGTGTGTGAATTAAATACCGATGGCGCTACGGTGTTCCGCTAAGCGGTCAACGCCGTTGACAACAAAGATGGAATTGAGCAAGTCAATTTCGATGATGTCTTTGCCGTTTTCGATGATTTTGTAATAGGTCAACGGCACGGTGTAGCTTTGTTCGGTGTCGTCACCTGATTTGTTGGTGCCATTATCAATCTCACCGAAACGACCACGCATTTCCAATTCGATGGAAGTGACTTCTTCGGTGTCGTCCTGTTGATATGAACCGGCGAAACGTAATGCCGTGCCGTCAATGGAACCGCCAAATTCTTTGACCAATTCGGTCATGTAGCCGCCCATTTTGCACTTCTAACCCTTCTAAGCCTAAATTTACTTTTACCGGGCCAAACATACCGCCTGCACGGTATTCTTCCAGTTTCATGGCAAGTTTAGGTTGAGTGATTTCATTGATTTGTCCACGGTAGGAATTGCCGTTGCCGAGGAAGTTCATCAATTTTAATTTTCTTGGTAAAGCCATGGGATTATGCTCCTACTTTTGCAATTTCGCGGGCGAAGTCAACCAAGTATTCATCGCTGATGTATTGGTTGAATCCAAGTTGTTCAAGCGGCGGAACCGGGCAGTAATCATAAGAGATGAGCAGTTTGGCATCTTTTAACGTCGCTGCCGTGTTCAGTTCCGAATTAACAAAGGCTTTGCCGCCAATTAAATAACCTTTTGCGGTAAATTCACGCCATTTAGCATTAATTGCCGCCACGATTTCTTTCACCAACAACACGGAAATGTCTTTATCGACCGCCCAGTCAAAGGATTGCGCAATCGTATCTTTGAGAACTTGCGCCGTGCGGGTGTAGTTCTCGTAGATGAACAGTTTGTCAGCGGAACGGGTGCGAAGTCCCCAGAACTTAAAGCCGTTATGATTGACACAACAGGTGATGCCATTTTCGTTGAGATAATTCACATCCGTTGCGGAATCATTAATGTCAAAGGAAAGTGGCTTGGTTACACCGGTGACACCGTTTAGCCCTTTGTTTGAAATGGAGGTATGCCAACCATATTCTTTGTCTTGATAGGCGCGCATTGCAGCGGCACGTACCACAGCATAATCCACCTCGGTTTGTTTAGTGATTGGGTTGAAAGATTGGAAATCACCGAAGATCAGCATGAGTTCCCGTTGGGAAAAGTTGCGTCCATAGGTGACGGCTTGTTCTTTGGTATTGCAACCATAGCAAGAGGCATACACAAAGCCGTTGAGTTTTTGTGCCACACTCACCAATTCTGTGGTGACATCTTGTGAATCATACTTCGGCACACAGAAAATGCGTGGTTTAACACCGCACACAGACGCAGACACCAAAAAGGCTTTCAAACCGGTGTAGTTGCCTTCACTATCCACGGAACCAATAACATTGGCTTTCATTTGGCTTTCGTCTTCGCTTTCTTCCACGCGAATAACAACGACTTTACAATTCACAATGTCTGCAATGCCATCGAGCGCACGAGATAGCGTGCCTTTTTTACCTGCTTTGGAAATGACAGCGGAAGTGATGCCGGTGAGTAAGGTAGGTTTATTTAACGGGAACACAGCATTGTCGGCATCAGGTGCAGTAGCAACCAAGCCAATAACCGCCGTGGATGAGGTGGTTAGCGTGCGTAAGGCTTGGGAAATTTCCGTTACCTTGACACCATGTAAGAATTCTTCAGACATATTTTAGCCCTATGGTTTTTAAGTAATGCCTGTATTGTGATTGAGAGAGTAGGGGAGTGCGAGTGGTTGAAAATGTGAAAAACGGAGTAACAAAATGCGGCCAAAATTGACCGCACTTCTGATGATTATTGAAAGTCAGCCGGATATTGTCGCCGCTTAACCTCGCTTTCGTACGCCGTTTTGCAATGATTTTTGTCAAAAAAGACGGCGTTAATCACACGATACCAAATGCGCCAACGCTTGCGTGGATGTTTGGCCAACACTGCGCCGCGATAGGTACGACTGGATAGCGTTTCATCCGCCGCGCCACCAATGAGAGCGTTAAACAGTTGGTCGATGGCTATCAAGACGTGATAGCTCCATGTATTTAGCTTAGATTGGGTAATTGCCATGTTTCCACCTCGTTTTTGATTGTCTCTAATTCTTCCGGCTTGGTTGCGGTTAAAATACGGTCTTCGAGCTGTTGTCGTTGTCCGATGATTGCGCCAATAACCATTGCAAACATTTCAGATTTTTCGATGACTTTTTGCACCAAGATTTCAAATGGCACACCTCGCAATAGGGCAATTTGTTTTAGCATTGGCGTTTCTGCGTTGTGGTCAGCTTGCCATGCGAGAGCCTCTTTTTCCTGACGGTAAAAACTTTCTATTTCCGTTTGTGGATAACCAACTAATAAACCCGCTTTTAATGTGTCTGTTTTGCTAGCCAGTTGTGTAATTAGGCTTTCTTTTTGTTCGGCAAAAAGTGTGGTCTGTTTTTCGGGTGAAATCACCCATTTTTTGGCATCTAAATCAAAAACATGATACGCACTAGGCGCGCTGCCCGAGCATTGGATAACGCCATTGGCTACCCAGACTGCACCCCCGCCAGTAACACTGGCGGATATTAAATTGACTTTCTCCTCTGTCACGACATAACAGTCAGGAGGTAGTTGTCCGCTATCTAATGCATCATAATTTGGCTCAAAGGTGCCTGTTTTGATATTGTAAATCATTATCTCTCCTTACTTAAAAGCTAGCCCAACCAATGACATGCAGACGAAATCCAATATTACCCGACCGTTTGCAATATACCCTTACAATATTGTTACCTATCATATCCGTGCCATAGCTAAGTGCTTCACTGCCGTCATCAGATGCAATGGCATTGGCAAATCCACTGTATGCCATCGGAAGATAGATATCTACGTATGGCGAATGATAGTCATTTACCTTAACATTCATCAACGTCATACGGATGCCGCCTGTATCGTCAACTGGGAGGTCAACTACCTCCGTGCCGGCATAATGTGATGGAAACCAATGATTGTGACATCTTGATTTTTTGTGCGTGTCATTGGCTGGCGCGAATTGCTCATCTAACCAACCATAACGTTTTGACCAAATGCGGCCATTGTGGTGTATTTGGGCGGTTTTTTCCCTTCTGTCTGTATTGTAATCTTGCCCTTCTGGTGTGGTGAAAACATTAAATGCGACAGAATAATTTCCTAAATCTTCTGCTTGTGTTGTAACCAGTGGCGCAGGCGAGTTCCAGACTTTGTAATCAATCGACGCCCAGTTAACACCGGTGCTGTTAATGGTGATAAATCCACCGTTACTTATAAATGTAGGATTACCATTGATAATGGTGTCGCCTGTGCGCGGGACATATCTATCATTAACCCAGTCCTCATAGGCTACAACTTTCCATTGGCCTCGCTTTGGCAAAAGTGCAGAATGTAACTCAGTATCATTGCTCCAATAGCTTAGCTTATAAAAATTGGATTGGTCATCAGGTGTAGTCTCAATGCGGGAAAACTTGCCGGAAGAATTAAACTGGTTAATAAAACTGTAATCACCAAAATTTATGTTTAGCGGTCCGGTCATCGTATCGCCTGATTTCGATACACGATTGTTGGCGTTGTTATTGGCTCCATCTGCAGCATTTTTGGCTTCCACGCCTTTGTCATAAGCCGTTTTAACCGCTTTTGATGTTGCTACATTATTTTCGTCTTTGCTATTGACTGCGGATGATCGTTTGTTAAGAGGGATATAGTTATCATTAACCCAGTCCTCATAGGCTATCACTTTCCAGAGGCCTCGCTTTGGCAAAAGTGCAGAATGTAACTCAGTATCATTGCTCCGATAGCTTAGCTTATAAAAATTGGGTTGGTCATCAGGTGTAGTCTCAATGCGGGAAAACTTGCCGGAAGAATTAAACTGGTTAATAAAACTGTAATCACCAAAATTTATGTTTAGCGGTCCGGTCATCGTATCGCCTGATTTCGATACACGATTGTTGGCGTTGTTATTGGCTCCATCTGCAGCATTTTTGGCTTCCACGCCTTTGTCATAAGCCGTTTTAACCGCTTTTGATGTTGCTACATTATTTTCGTCGTTGCTATTGACTGCGGATGATCGTTTGTTAAGAGGGATATAGTTATTTAACGCAAGCTGCACCGTCGCAATCAGTTGCGCGAGTTTTTTCCCGGCTTTAGCGGTTAAGCCGAGGTTTTCACTATCTAGCCCTGTGTCGCTTGTGAGTTGGACGATACCGGCTTTTGTTGTGCTTGCTTTGTCGATAGCGTGGCTATGTCCGGTATTATCAAATCCATTTGCGCTATTTGCTGTGATGGTTTTCGGCGTAAGTTGTCCGCGTGTAACAAAAATGACGCTGTCGTCCACGGTGAGCGTGACGGCATTTGAGCTTGCAACAAGCAAAATCATGCGCATGACTTGGACTTTGCCGCTTCCGCTTGCCAAGGTCGGTTTAAAACTTTCCGGGCAGTTGGCATAGGCAATGAGTTTGTTTTGAGCGTCAAAAACACCCATCTCCCGAATATAAAAACCACCTATGTTTTCCGGGATAGTCAATTCAAAAACAACCTGTTTGTTATTGCGTGGGTCAAGCGATACAGCACTGATTGTTGCGCGATATTTTTCGTTGACCAAACGTTCTTGGCTGGCGCTTACCGTCACGGCATTGCCGTTGCCATCACCGACAGCAAAATGCGTAACGGTGAGTGGATTGTTGTTTGCAATGGCTTTTGCCAGTTGTTGTGTGCCGTATGTTGTAAAAACGGCGGTATATTGTGCCATGTGTTTGCTTCCTGTTTATTGTGCGTAAACGGTGATAATTTCGCCCGTTTGCTGTCCTAAAAATACGTTCATTGTGCCTGTTGGTGAGACCGCAATGGCGAGCTGTTTTAAGTGTCGGCTAACAGGTTTCACGTCATTGACTAATCTGACTAATTCGTTATAGGTCTGCTCGTTTAATCCTGTTTCCGGCACTTCAATCGTCAGGCTAAACGTTCCCGGCTCACCCATTGGCTCGGCGTTAAACCATTCTTTCAAGTTGACCATATAGCCTATAGGTTCAACCACTCGGCGCACGGCATTAATCGTCCCTTTACGTTTGTGGACAAGAAATGATTGCTTAATGGCGTTTCGTTTGACTTCGTCCGTCCAATTCTCGTCCCATTTGTCAACGGAAAACGCCCACGCCAGATAGGCAAGCAATTGCGGTGGGCAACGTTCCGGGTTGATTAGGTCCGCAATAATGACTGGATTTTCTACCGCAGTTTTGAGGATTTCCGCCGCGTGTTTTTCCAATGGGGTTGAGCCGAGGGGCAATAAGTGACTAGAAATCATCGCTTGTCACCACCTCAACTTGAATGTTTGTGCAATATGCCGATTTGTTGTTCGGCAACACGATGTCGGCTGTCGGGGCGAGCAACTCAACCCGTTGCACCCCGACCAAATGCAAGGCGGCATAAATACCGGATAAACTAATGTCACGCCCCAAACGGCGTTTTTCTTCGGTGTATGCCGTGAGTTTTTTCAATGCTTCCGCTTTGATGGGTTCGTATTCCGGTCCTCGGTATAAATGCAGTTTGGCGTGGATGGTGTAATTATGGATAGTCGCACTTTGCACGGTAACACGATCACCAATAGGGCGGATGTTGTCATCATTTAATCGTTCACGTACGGCTTGCAAAACCGTTTCGGAGGCGGTGCCTTGCCCGATACGGCTTAAAATAGTGACAGTAACGTGCGCAGGCTCCGGTGATACCACAGACACATCCGCTACTTCGGGATGAGCGGATAGGGCGTGAAATACATAAGCACTGCGAGGGCCCGCCACAGATAAGCCCTCAAAAGCTAATTGGGTTCTAACTCGCAATGCGGTGTCATCTTCATAAATTGCCGGCACTTTAGGTGTTTTGGTGTTATCTGCCGCTTGGATTAATTGGCGTTGCACGTTGTAATTGGCGGCGATAACGTCTAAATCTGTGCCGGTGGCGTATGCCAACATAGTGGCTTGCGCAGCATTGTTAATGCGATTACGCTCCAATAATTGCAGGTAAACCACTTCCTGCAGCAGTTTGGTGATGGGTTCACTTTCCAAGGCAAGTCTAGCCTGCCAAAAGGGGCGTTCATCTTCGTTAAAGAGATTGATAAACGCCGTTTTGCGTTCTGCAAGCAAAGTTTCAAAATCTAAATCTTCTAAGACTTTGGGCGGTTCCAGTTTGGAGAGATCTACTAATTCACTCATTGTTTTCCACCTAAGAATAAATCATCAAAATTCACGTTTTGATTGTTATTTCGTTTACGAGCCACGATGGTGCAGACAATGCCGTTTTCGCTGATGCGCGGCTGAAATTTGCTTATTTGAATACGAGGTTCCCATTTGGTTAATGCCATGACAGAGGCAGCAGCAAGTTGTAGCAATAAAGCGTGGTTCATTGGGCGGTCTATCAGTTCCGGAATGCGGCTGCCATAGTCTCGGCGTTGAATACGCGAGCCGATAGGCGTGAGAAGAATGTCCGCAATAGATTGTTTAATATGTGCGGTTTCGTCTGTAATTTTTTCACCGGTGAATCTGTTCATTATTTTGCCTTCGAGGTTAGATTGCCATCGCCTTGTTCTTGGTGAGTATGGTTCTTTAAGCTGATTGAGCCTGCTTTCACATCGCCTTTTGCAGTGACAGTGCCTTTTACTTCCACCTCACCACTGATGCTCATGTTGCCTTTGGTGCTGCCGTTGTCTGCGGTGGTAAGTGCGCCCATGATGTTGACATTGCCTTTGATGTTCACCGTTGGGCAATCAATATCAATTTGGTTTGCAGCGGTAATGGCGGCGGGTTTAATGCCTGCAACAACCAATGCCCCACTGGATTGGTTGTATTCAATTTTTGCGCCATCGGCAAATTCAATGACATGCACATCCGGCGAATGACTTGGGCTGTTTTGGGTGTATAGCCCCACTAAAATGCAAGCAGTGGTGAGCTCACCACTCGAAGCCAAAATGACACATTGTTCGCCAACTGTAGGTGGTGACCATGTTTTTGTTGTACCGGCTCGCAACGTAATAAAGGGCAAAAAACTCGTGAGAATTTGACCGCATTTTACCCGCGCTTTGGCATTGGCATGGTCCACTTCGGCAATTAAGCCAAAGCGAATGAGGTTATCAATTCGACGGTTTATTTCTGCGGACATGGGTAGCCTTACGGGTTAAATAATCCGTATTTTTGGCGATGCGGAGAGAAAGTGCGAGTATGAAAATGTGTGGAATTGGGTGCAACAAAAAAGCAAGCACGGTGGGCTTGCTTTTTTATGTGGGATTAGGCGAGGATTTCAATGCCTTTGTGTTGCACGAGGGTTAAAAGTTTTAGTGCCGTGCCGGTGGGTTTTTTGACCCCCCGCTCCCATTCGGAGATCATATTTTTGCTTACGTTGAGATAGTGGGCGAACACGGTTTGCGAAACTTGTTCTTTTTCGCGAATAGCTTTGATTTCGTCTGGCGTAAAAACAGGCACTGGCGTTAAACACAATTCATCAAATTTTTTCATCGTTTTTTTATCCATTAATCCGGCCTCATGCAAATCTGCCGCATTTTCATGGATCATTGCTAAGATTTCACTCATTTTTTCCCTCCGGTAATACTTCAATAAATAGCCCGTTTTTCACTTGTGATTCAATTTGCTGCGGTGTTAACTTGGCGTAGGCTTTCGCCAATTCTTTCAACGCCATTAATTCTTGCGCAGAAATATTGTCACGGGTATTTTTGCTGATAGCAGCGACAAAATAGCTGTTTTCATTGACCCTATAGACAATAAAGGAACGGAAACCACCACTGCGCCCCTGACCTTCTCTTGCTATGCGTTGTTTGATGATGTTGCCGCCTAAATCGGCGTCGATTAAACCTTCCTCCGCACGCATGACCGCATCAAACAGATCAGCATCGGTGACGTGGTTTTTCTGCGCGAATTTATCAAAGGCTTTGGTTTTAAATATTCTCATTGGCTGCGCTTGCTGTCATCTTTAAGAGTATATTAGCAAAGTTAGACACGGGCTTCAACAAAAAAAAAGGGCTTTCGCCCTTTTGTTACTCTCTGTCGCGCATACTGCTGCGTTGTCTTGCCTGTTGTTGATTTTGGATGCGTTGCATTTCTTGTGTGACCATACGGGCAATGGTGCGTTCGTCCTGCCCCGGTGCAGCGTTGATGGTGATGTTCACCGCCATGGGTTGCGCGGTAGGCTGCACCATCATCGGGTGGGCAGAAATCGGCGGTCGGCTGTCTACCTGAATCGGCGCAGCGGTTGCCACGCTCATGCTCAATCCTGTCGCCAATAAGGCGTTTTTGCCGTAGTTTAAGGCGTTAAGCAACGGCACGCCAAGGCGTGAGGTGGTTTCCTTGGTCATAACATACTCACCGCCATGCACAATGCCCATGGGTTGATATTTTCCGCCATTGCCAGTGTATCCGCCTGAAGAATACATATCCCAATCTGAAAGTGCATCTAGGATTCTTTCAGTTGTACTTCCTGATTTGATAACCTTGTTTGTTTCTTCATTTCTTGATTGTTTGGCATTTTCAACAATTTTTGCCCCCGCTTGAATACCTGGCATATTATCGATCACCCATTGGATGCTATCCATTAGCCATTGCAAAGGTTTGGTGACTAAATCAATGCCGGCGGCCAACCATTCTCCAAATTTTTTGCCTGCGCTTGCGGCAGCATCTAAATCTTCCTTAGTACTTTGCACCGGTGAAAGTAAGTCGGTGAACCATTTCACGGCTTTTTCAAGCCAATCCACTATAACGCCAAATAATGCACCTAGCGGTTTTAACTTTTCTATCACCGGTGCAAGCCCTGATTTTAGCCCATCCCAAAAACCACCAAAGAAGGCTTTGACTTTATCCCAGTATTTGTAAATCAGCAATGCAGTTGCCACGAAAGCGATGCCGACCGGGGAAAGAAGCATTGGTAATAGTTTAAGTGGCGAAAGTAGCCATCTTGCAATCGTTCCGCCCACCCCGCTAATTTGCCCAGCGAATTTCGGTAAAAGGATGTTGAGTTTGCTTACCCCGAGAAATAAGCGTGCGATAGGATAAAGCACAAAACTTAACGCGAAAGCAAGCGCACCAAACACGGTGAGCGATCCGCCGATTGCACCTGCAACTAATAACATATTTTTAGCAAGTTTTGGATGTGCCTGAATCCATTTATTGCCCTTATCAA